>CAZPHR010000041.1:0-7577 GCA_964586475.1 uncultured Methanomicrobiaceae archaeon | reverse complement strand
GGATCAACCTCAATCCGTGCAATATCCCCATGTTTCCGGACCCTGACCTGACCTGCACCGAGCGATTTTATAAAGTTCTCCGATGCCTCGATCTGATCAAGGATCTCCGTTTCCAGGGTGGTGTCATAAGGAATGCGTGAGGCCAGACAGGATGAGGATGGCTTTTCGCTTACAGGCAATCCGTAAACACGTGCAAGCCTCCGGATATCCTCCTTGTCCATACCTGCATCGATGAACGGGTGAATTATCCCCGCTTCTTCAAGCGCCTGAAAACCCGGCCTGTATTTTGAAAGATCCGATGTATTGCTCCCGTCAGCCACATATTCAAGACCGATACTCTCAGCCTCTGTCAGAAGAAGCCGTGACATCTCTTTTTTGCAGGTGTAGCAGCGATCCCTCTTATTCCGGACAAACTCTTCGTTCTCCATTATCACGGATTTCAGGACGTGACATGGGAGTGAAAGCGATATTGCAAGCTTCAGCGCTGCTTTCACTTCAGAACGTGGAACGAGAGGCGAATCGATTATTGCGCATGCCATCCGGTCAGAGAGCACCTCCTTTGCAGCAACCGCAAGAACCGTACTGTCAACACCCCCGGAATAGGATACCAGCAGGCTTCCGGCCGAACGTATGGTCTCCTTCAGGTTTTCAGTTTTTTCATCGAAAGGATCCATGATACCATTAATGATAATATAAATTGGCCCGGGGATATCCATATTATTTTCCGATGCACCGGTGCAATTGGATAATTTCTTTTTGTCCCGGATTGAGAATATCTGGAGACAATAACAAAGAAGATCAACATGACCGGAGATACCAGATTCATATATATGGACAATGCGGCAACCACCCCTGCCCGGAAGGAAGTCGTTGAGGCCATGCTCCCCTATATGTCGGAAAATTTCGGAAACCCCTCCTCATTATACGGCATTGCAAAGAAATCGGCAGAAGCCGTGGATACGGCAAGGGCACAGGTTGCATCCGCAATAGGTGCATCTCCAAAGGAGATCTATTTTACATCAGGAGGGACCGAAGCGGACAACTGGGCGATAAAGGGTGCCGCATTTGCAAACAGGGACAAGGGCAACCACATCATAACATCACAGGTAGAACACCATGCCGTACTTCATACGACTGAATGGCTTGAGAAACAGGGGTTTGAAGTCACATATCTCCCGGTGGACAAATACGGGATGGTAAGCCCGGAAGATGTCAGGAAGGCCGTCACAGACAGGACGATTCTTGTCACGATAATGATGGCCAACAACGAGGTAGGGACCATCATGCCTATTGCAGAGATCGGAAAGATTGCACGTGAAACGGGCGTCCTCTTCCACACCGATGCGGTGCAGGCAGCAGGGCACATTCCAGTCGATGTCAATGAAATGAATGTCGATATGCTCTCTATATCCGGCCATAAGTTCAGGGGGCCGAAGGGAACAGGAGCACTTTACATAGGTAAAAGAGCGAAGATCGACCCGCTCATGCATGGGGGTGCACAGGAGAGGCACAGAAGAGCCGGAACAGAGAACGTCCCGGGTATCGCCGGCATCGGGAAGGCACTGGAACTTGCAGTTGCTGAGATGGATTCTGAATCAAAGAGGATTGCAGGTCTCCGTGACAGCCTTATACAAAAACTCCTCGAGATCCCGAAAACGCACCTCAACGGCCACCCGGAGACAAGGCTCCCGAATAACGTCAATGTCGTCTTCGAAGATATAGAAGGGGAATCCGTACTGCTGCTTCTCAATCGCAGGGGCATCTGCGCATCCACGGGTAGTGCATGCAGTTCAAAATCCCTTGACCCATCCCACGTCCTGATGGCATGCGGACTGCCTCCTGAGATTATCCATGGCTCTCTAAGGCTTACGATAGGCCATGATACCACCGAAGAGGATATCGATTATGTCGTGGAAAATGTACGCGGGGTTGTGCAGAAGCTGAGGAATATGTCACCGCTGACACCGCCTGAACTAAGGGAATAAAAAAGAGATAACGGAGGATACGATGTACGGCGAAAAAGTAATGGATCACTTTGAAAACCCGAGGAACCAGGGAACTATCGAAGATGCTGACGGAATTGGAGAAGTCGGAAACCCACAGTGTGGAGACATAATGAAGATCTACATAAAAGTGGATAACCATATAATCGCTGACGTGAAGTTCCAGACGTTCGGATGCGGAGCCGCGATTGCATCATCAAGTATGGCAACCGAACTCATCAAAGGAAAAACCATCGAAGAGGCATGGGAACTTTCAAACAAGGCCGTTGCCAGTGCACTGGAAGGACTGCCGCCACAGAAGATGCATTGCTCAGTTCTTGCCGAAGAAGCTATTCACAAGGCGATCAACGACTACCGCACAAGAAACGGCCTTGAACCCTGGGAAGAGACCGGCGGACATTCCCACCATTCCCATTAAGACTTTTTTTGTGATATTCGGCCAGAATCTAAATATCAAAATAACAGATATTTGTATACATGAAAAACGTTGATATGAAACTCGATGGAAGCATCCTCACAATTAAAGTTGATATCTCAAAGGATTTCGGGGAATCAAAATCCGGGAAGTCAATAACAATAGCCTCAACTGAGGGAAACATCTCAATCCCCGATAATGAGGAGATTAAGATCGGCCTCAACATCTACAGGAAGAAATAAAATCCTGAACAGAATTTTTTTGCTGTTTTCGAATTACTTAAATTATTGATTCACCTTCTGTAACTTATGAGAAAAGCACTCTCCCTGACACTTGCTGCTATTATTATCGCAATAGCTGTATTCTCATGCGGGTGTACTGACCCCGGGGAAACGCTCTACATCGACGAATTCTATGCAGATACGCCAACGGAAACACCAGAAGATTCGATCGGAGATGATATCGAACCCATACCGGGAAGCCCTGAAAAGAGCCCCGGCGATTCGGGTGAAGAAGAATCCGAAGATATCGAAAAGATCCCTGATGATATTGAAAAGACTGATGAAAATAAAGAGTGAAACCATGAAAGGAGAGAATAATACAAAAAATTCACCCCATATGCACAGAAATTAAAGCGAAATAAAGCATATGAAGGCAAAAATCAATATACGGTTTATGAAAAATCAAGGTTCACGGAACAATTATTCCGTTTTCCTTCTGACAAGAAGATACGGTACAAGGAATATTAAGACCAGAACCAGCCAGAATGAACCGAAGGCAAGAAGCATCTTCTCCTGAAGATCATCATAGAATCTTGCTTCGGCATATTTTTTCATATTCCATGAAATTACTGAGAAGTCCCCGCTACTGTTAACCGAACCCCCGGTCGAGACCATTCCCAAAAGGGGATTTGCGACATTATACTCATCAGGGAGATATAGCGTGATATTATACGGGTTATCCATCAGGACCCTGAAATCCTTATTGCCAAACTCCTGATCGAACCCGACAGTATAGTTCCCTTTTTCAAACGAGATCGAATTCCATTCCTCTTCATATGCGGAATCTGCTCCCGATTCATCAACAAGAGATATATTGGATACCTCAACCGGAACCTTTTCGCCGAGCATCCCGGGTTCATTGAACTCATAACTTTCAGCATCATGAACCGCAACCTCTGCATGGAAGACGCTGCCGTTTTCAGCGATATAGAAATCCGCATCCAGTGCAGATGACGGACAAAAAATTGCTGCGAAAAGGATCAGCGCAGCACAGACAATAAGGATTCGAGATCCGCGTCGATCTCCACCGGAGGCTCGCATTGTTTTATCACCGTCTCCGGGTCCTTTAAAAGGTGCCCCGTCACTACACATACTATTCTCTCGTCCCTGTCCAGGAGGCCCTCTTCGGCCATCTTTTTAATACCCGCAACGGATGCCGCTGATGCAGGCTCTACACCGATACCCTCTTTCCTTGCAAGATCCCTCTGCATCGCAAGAATCTCATCGTCTGTTACCGAGAGTGCGGTACCCCCGGTCTCCCTGATTGCACGGAGGGCCTTTTCAGCGTTCACAGGTGCGCCGATCCTTATTGCTGTTGCGATCGTCTCGGGATTCTTCTCGGGCACAACCTCGGGAAGTTTCTTTGATATTGCATCCGCAACCGGCCTTGAACCCTCTGCCTGAACTCCGGTCATCATCGGCATCGAATCAATAAAGCCGAGCTGGATGAGTTCACCGAGGCCCTTGTGGACGGCAGAAATATTTCCGGCGTTCCCTACCGGGAGAACAATCCTGTCCGGGACTCCGCCAAGCTGATCCACTGTCTCGAAACCGATTGTCTTCTGTCCTTCAAGACGGTAGGGGTTGACTGAATTGAGGAGATACAGGCCTTCGCTGAGGCAGAGATCGTGAACCATCTCGAGCGCCCTGTCAAAGTTGCCGCGAATGGCGATAACCTTCGCACCGTGCATAAGCGCCTGTGCGACCTTTCCGAGGGCAACCTTTCCCGCCGGAAGAAGAACGACCGAGGGTATGCCGGCCTTTGCCGCATACTGGGCAAGGCTTGCAGAGGTGTTCCCTGTGCTTGCGCAGGCGACAGTCTTCATCCCGAGCTGAAGAGCCATAGAAACGCCTACCGTCATCCCGCGATCCTTGAACGAACCTGAAGGGTTCATTCCCTCGTGCTTTGCATAGAGTTCTTTTAACCCGAGTTCCTCTCCAATTGCCTTCAGGTGATAGAGCGGGGTTCCGCCTTCGTGGAGTGTGACGGGCTCCCTTTCAACAGGCAGGAGCTCCCTGTAGCGCCAGAGCCTGAGCGGGCGCGAGTCCCATTCATGGCGCGAAACCTCTATGGTATCGAAATCATACTCGACAGCAAGAAGGTGTCCGCACTTGCCACAGCGGTAAATTACCTCGTTCTGGTTGTATTCTGCACCGCAGTTTATACAGACAAGACGAAACATGATTAAAAATTTCTGTCTCCTGAGATGTTATATGTAGTGGATAAGTACACAAGGGGACAGCCGGACCGTAGGTCGTCAGCTCCATTTCACCCCGGATATACTGAGAATTATCACCCAGGAGAAAAAAAGAACTATGACAGGCGCCGCAAAGGGGATCCCGGGTGGAAATGTTTGCGTAAAGTCCCTGACATAGACCGCAGCAAAACCGATTCCAAGCACCGCTGTTACCAGAAGATTTCTCTTACTCTTTGAAAGGAGTGTGCCACCTGCCTTCTTCTTTGAGAAAGGAAAAATCCAGTAAACTCCGCTCTTTGAGCAGGAGTCCTCGACAAGATGCATGAATGACCCGAAAAACAGACCTGCCCCGAATACAGGTCCAAAATTTGAAAGATGCCACCCCGACAGAAGGTACAGGATGACCAGAAGGCATGCAGTAACAATTGCAGACATGAAGAATACTCCAAAGAGCGAATGCAGAAGCCCCCTGTGTTTCGGTTTAACCCTGCCCAGGGTAATTATCCATACCAGTCCGGATAAAGGGAAATATATCAGGTATCGGATAAGGTAGCCGAAAAAAGGGAGAAAAAGAACAGTATGCCGCCTGAAGATCCTGACCGCACCCTCTCCCCCCGGGATACCGTGCATGATTGCAGAATCTGCCGAATCTGCATCAGGCGCAAGAGAACCGATGAAGACCGCCGCGAGAAAGACAATTATCCATGGAATGTAACTGACGGATACGACGGGTGACAGCAGGATACCTGCCGAAAGCAGCGTGTAGAATACGTGCAGTTCTCCCTTCATTCTGACTGATCAGTCATATATCCTGCATCCAGGCCATGTAAAGGTCAGCCCTGCGGTCTGAAAGTGAGTCCGGGCCAAAATCCTCCCTGGAAACTGCGTATGGGTCGATATCGGCATAGATCAGGCCCTCACCTTCAACCGGGCCTGCAATTATATCCCCGCCGGGGGATACGGCAATCGAACCTCCGCAATACTCGTCGACCGGTGTCCTGCCGGTTGTATTGATACCCGCCATATACAACCGGTTCTCGACTGCCCTGGTGCGAAGGAAGAGTTCCCAGTGTGAAAGCCTTCTGCAGGGCCATGCTGCTGGAACAAGTATGCATTCAGCTCCAAGCATCCTGTACTTATGAAACAGTTCAGGAAACCTGAGATCATAGCAGATCGCAACTCCGAATTTCACTCCGCCGGATTCAAAGACCGAAGGTGAAGAACCTGAACTGAAATATTTGTCCTCTCCGGCAGGGGAGAAAAGATGAATCTTTGAATATTTCGAGAGAATTCTTCCTTTTTCATCGAAAAAAACAGCTGTATTTCCCGGAAGGCCGTCTTTTTTCTCCCTGAAACTACCAAGGACTCCTATTCCAAATTCTATAGCTATATCCCTGTATGAAGCTGAAACAGGACCGGAATCATCCTCGATAAATGATCCTGAAGAGGGATCCCAGCCTGTTGCATACTGTTCCGGAAAACAGATAATCCCGGCTCCCTCAGCTACTGCAGTCTCCGCAAATGCAGACGCCCTCTTAAGACTGGAAAAAGGATTCTCCCAAGCTGATCCGGCCTGAACAATACAGACCCGGGCAGCCATTTTATTCACTTGGCTCTTCCTTAATCTTTGAAGTGCCGTACATTATAATTGCAATTCCAGTAACTACCAGGACAGAAATTACAGGCAGAAGAATATTGAAAAAATCGAACCTGTAGTCCATTATCATCGCCGCTATTATTATTCCGCCTGCAGCGATACTCACTGCTGAAAGGATAGCGCCTTTTAATATAATACTCTCAGACATTCCCAATTTTCTTTAGGAGTTATAGATATTATAAAACGATCGTTGTTGAAGGAAAAAGGAAAAAGATTTGATTGAAATGATAAAAACAGGCTATTTATTTCCCTTTTCAACACCTATTTCGAAGGCTTTGGTGTTTATTTCAATTGTTTTGGGTGGAACCAGCTTTTTTACCGCTGAAAGGAGAGACCCAGGTTTAAGGGGAAGATAGTGTGATGCCGCACCCAGCATCACAATATTCTGTGATAGAAGGCTTCCGGCCTCTTTCGCTGCAGATTCGGCATCGATAATATGATATTTTATTCCTGAAAGCATGGCTTCAAGCGATTCGCCGGACGGCACTTCAAGACCCTGCTGGAATGTCGATGTGGGAACGACAATATTCTTTCCTGATACGATTACACCACCATCTTTTAGGAAATGACTGTATCTCACGGCCTCAAGGAGATCAAATGAAATAATCAGGTCTGCTGTCCCTGCAGAGATCAGGGGTCCGAACTCTTCGTCGATCCTGATGTGGGTCTCTACAGATCCGCCCCTCTGGGACATTCCGTGTGTCTCTGCCGAACGGACTTTCCTGCCCTCAGCAAGGCATGCTTCGCCTATAATATTCGAGGCCAGTATTGTTCCCTGACCCCCGACACCGACAATTAAGAGATCATAACTTCCGCTCATCTCTTCACCTCCGATCTTATCGCACCCTGCGGGCAGATCTCTGCACATACCCCGCATCCGGAGCATAATCCATTGACAGACGCCTTATCATCGATGAATTCAATCGCAGGGCAGCCGAATTTAACGCAGAGCCCGCATCCGGAGCAGGCATCCGTATCAACGAAGAAGCTTCTTCTTTTGATTCCCTTGCGCCTTGCCTCGAT
>CAZPHR010000040.1:4504-7699 GCA_964586475.1 uncultured Methanomicrobiaceae archaeon | reverse complement strand
TGCAATTGACGGCGAAGACGCGATCCCAGTCCTCTTCGGAGATGTCTTCGACCTCGTAACTGCATTTATTCTTGAATTTATTGATCTGTTTTCTGATATTGAGAAATTTCTTCCCTGGTAAATCTGCGAGAAATTCTGTTCTGTAGACATAGTCGAAAAAATCCCTTTCAGGAACAATTACGTCTTTTGAAATATATTTAAGAAGTCTTTGTAGTGTTGTCCGGTCAAAGATTTCATATGCATGATCGGTCCCGTATTTTTTTGCAAGTTTCAGAACTTCAATCAACAGGTCCTCATCATAGTCTCCAAATGGACCGCGGAAGGAATAATCTCCTTCAATCTCTGAAGAGAAGATGACTGCATCACCAATATTTACGAACCTGTAGTGGGCATAATCGGACCAGCAGATCATTGTTGCAAAGGTATTGTCGCTGTGATCGGAAGGATATTTTGAGAAAAAATTCCTGAAAAATTCCTTATTGTCCAGAGTTACATCCCTGAAATCATTAATATTAATCATTGTCGAACCTGAGAACCATTGGTATATGATCAGCCATTATTGAAAATCCTTCCTTTTCATAAAAATCCGATGTTCCGGGTTCCGCAATAAGCCCTATCCATCCAAGACCTTTGTCCCTGGATTCGTCAACAAGGGTTTTTAAAAGGCGTCTTCCCAGACCCGTACCCCTGTAATCCTTATGAACGACAAGGTCCTGAATGTATCCGTCTGAAGATCCGTCGGAGATGACTCTTCCCATTCCTATTGCCCTGTTAGTGTTATCCACTGCAACGGTGAATAAAAAACTCCCGTTTATAAGCGGTTGAATCTCTTCAGGATTCCATTTTTCCTTCCACCAGTTTCCCTGCCTGTATAATTCGACAATCTCCGAAATGTCCCAGTTTTCAATCAATAAGATCCTTATTTCGGCATCCTTATTTTTTTTCATAGGCGCTCAGTTTACGGTATTATAATACTTTAATATTATATGTATAAATAAGAATGAATCAGAATAAACCGGAGGAATGATTGATAGTGAATATTGAAGATCAGAAGAAAGCCCTTTTAATAATGGGATGCCCGCAGGTTCCGGTTCAGACTCCTGCGGTTATTTATATAACATATAAACTCAGGCAAACTGGATATGAGCCCGTTATTGCAGGGACACCAGCGGCTGATATGTTAATAAAATTCTCTGATCCTGAAAGTCATTATATCAGGCAGATAAAAAACCTGGACTCGGAAATTGCCAAAATCGCAGATGAAGGGACTGAATATGACCTTTGCTTTGTATTTATCCATAATGATTCAGGAATTGCATATGCAGCAACGATGAATGAAATTCTTCAGTGTGAGATTATACCTGTAATATTCGGTAAGGAATTCGAAGATTTGGCGATGGAAATTGGTTTTTCTTCAAGGCTGATAGCAGCTGAGGCGGTTCATAATCCCAAACCACTGATAAATGAGATTGACAGGGTGATGAAATGGGCTGCATAGACAAGATGCCATATGAGGTACTGCTCAGGAATGCAAGTTTTAGTGAATGCCGGGAATACCAGAAGAAAAATTATTCAGAATTATTTACTGTAAAACCCGGGCATAAAATATTTGATGTTCACATTATTGGAATTCCCCCTGTTTATATTGCGCTTGATGGAGAGGATATAATATTCCCATATACCAAACCCTGTCATGGTACATTTCTGCTTAAGGTAAGGGATTCCGAAGAGGCTGTTAAAATCCGGGGAAGCAAAAAATAGGATGAATTCATTTTTTATTTTAGCAATAGCTATCGGTCTTGCTATGGATGCCTTTGCGGTCTCAGTATCTGCAGGGGTTTATGAAAATTCAGAAAAATTTTCACTTTCAATAAGGCTGGCTCTGGTTTTTGGCGGTTTTCAGGGTGGGATGTGTCTTGCCGGATGGCTTGCAGGAAGAGAATTCAGTTCTCTGATATCAGACTATGATCACTGGATTGCCTTCATTCTTCTTTTGCTGATTGGCTTTAAGATGATATATGAAGGATTATCGGAAAAAGATGAGAGAAAAATCGATTTAAAATCTCCTCTTCTGCTTATCTTTCTGGGTATTGCAACAAGCATTGATTCCCTTGCTGCAGGTCTTTCATTCGCATTTCTGGATACCGGTATTCTTGTCCCGTGTATTATAATTGGAGCTGTTACCTTTGGATTTTCCTTTACCGGGGTATATTTGGGAGATAAGTTTGGTGATATTCTCGGGAAAAGAGCAGAGATTGCAGGAGGATGTATCCTTATTCTTTTAGGAATAAAGATTTTAATGGAAGGTCTTGCTTAAACATTTATTACAAATATCGCAATTAATGGCACTGAAATGATGAAAATAAGTGAAAAAAGCATAACTGACCATTCTAAAGGTTTTATTACTTTTTTACTGACATGAAGGTAGGAATCCTTCGAATAACCTCTGCATAACATGCTGATATAGGTCCGTTCTCCCTGTTCATATGATCTGATAAACATTGTTCCCACAGTATAACCGAGGATTTTTAATCTGTATCTGTAAGGCAGCGATTTATCAAAAGAGTTGAAGCATTTTGTTTCAAATACATTTGAAACTCTCTTAAACATATCTGCAAAAACAAAGAGGTACCTTATCATAAGACCGATTACAAGTGCAAATTCCGGTGGAAGACCCAGTCTTCTTGCACCAGTGAGCATGCTTTGCATGGGGGTTGTTGATGAGAGAAGAATAATGAATGAGATGCATACGATAAATTTTATAAATAGAATCGCTGCAAATTCAACAGACTGAAGATATATATTAATTCCAAAAGGCAGTGGAAGAAGCACTGTAAATGAGTCATAATGGCTGTTTTCAAAGAATATCTGGAAAAAAATAATAAATATTCCAAATGGAAGAACCAAAACCAGTCGCTTGATATATGTTCCTAAGGAGAGCTTAGAGATTATCCATAGTATCAAAAAAAAAGAAAAAAACAGTATTCCGGGAATCCACACTGAAGGTGAATATGGATATGCAACCATCGCAATAATTGCGGCAAAGCAGATTATTATTTTAATTCTTGAATCCAGAATGTGCACCGGGCTGTTGCCCATAGCCTGTTTTTCGATTGCATATAATTCTTCAATCATTTGACTTTCCAAATGCCTTTAAAAGATCCTCTTCAGCTTCGCTGAAAGTGAAGGCCATAT
>CAZPHR010000040.1:4161-4494 GCA_964586475.1 uncultured Methanomicrobiaceae archaeon | reverse complement strand
AGACTTTCTGCTCAGTTATTTTTCTCAGTTGGAAACACAGGTACATCAAGTCCGATCCTGGTTAGAAGTTCTTCATTCTGAAATATTTCACTTACATTTCCCTCAGCAACGATTGATCCTTTATCCATCACATATACGTAATCCGCGATCTCAGGTACGAGTTCAACCAAATGTGTTGAGAATAAAATTGTCATTCCATATTTTTCAGGAAGCTCGTTAAGAAATCCTATCAAGTCCCTGACGCCACCGGGATCAAGGCCTGCAGTAGGTTCATCAAGAACAATAATCTGGGGGTCCATAGCTAGTATCGTGGCAATTGCGACTCTCGTTTTT
>CAZPHR010000040.1:0-4104 GCA_964586475.1 uncultured Methanomicrobiaceae archaeon | reverse complement strand
GGTAGGCTCATCAAGTATTATGTAATCAGGGTTCATGGCAAGCACTCCGGCTATTGCCACCCTTTTTTTCTCTCCTCCACTAAGGTGATGTGGAACCCTGTTTCTAAGATGATCTATAGATAAGAGTTTAAGTGTTTCATCAACTCTGTGCTGAACGGTCTTCTCGTCAAGGCCGAGATTGGTAGGGCCGAAAGCAACATCCTGTTCTACAGTAGGTGAAAAGACCTGATCATCGGAATTCTGGAAAACAATGCCGACAGTCTTTCTGATTTCCCGAAGATTGGATTTTGAAACAGGCTCTCCATGAATCAGTACTTCTCCGGATGAAGGTGTCAGGATGCCGTTAAAATGCTTAAAAAGGGTGCTTTTTCCTGCACCGTTTGCTCCGATAATTGCAATCTTCTGTTTTCTTCCTGCAATAAAATTGATTCCCTTTAGTGCTTCTATCTCATTATTGTAAGAAAACTTCAGGTCTCGTGTTTCGAGGATGTGCATCTGAAAAAAGATTGTTGTTTAAGATTTTGAGGCTTTTGATGTGACTGCCCATGTTATACCTGCGATAAGTCCGAAGGTGATGAAGATCCCAATTATTAGGGCAACAATATCGCCTGCTTTACCGGCTTCTTCACCCATTGTATAGTCGGGCAATGGAGATTCATATTCAAATGTTCCTGCTCCGATTGCTTCCGCATCCCCATCCTCGGGAGAGGCACCTAAAAGGTCCTTTTCATCCTGAACTACCAGAGCAGTACTTTCAAGACCATCCGGATCTCCGGATGCGAGGAATACTGCAGCAACCCCGATAATCAGGGCAATAACTATTCCTATTATCATAAATTTTTTATTGTCCATCATGCTGAAGCCTCCGTCTTTTTATCCAGAGATAATAGATCCGGTCTGGCAGATGCTATCAGGTAAATTGCTCCGGCAGTGATGACACCTTCAATAATTCCAATTATTGCATGATAGAGACCCATAGCTACAAGTCCAGGGACAAGCGGGAATGTTCCTGCTATTGCCATCTCAATGGCACATGCAAGTGCGGCAATCAGGCAGGCAAGCCAGGCTGCAATTCCGGCTGAAATGTAGGTGTTCTTTGTAGCAGATTTAATTCCGGTATAGGAATAGAATCCGACAAAACCTCCAATAACGCCCATATTTATGATATTTGCGCCCATTGTCGTAATACCGCCGTCCCCGAATATTACTCCCTGGATGATTAAGACGATTGTCAGTATAAATACTGCAGCATAGGGAGATCCAAGGACAATAGCGGCAAGGGCTCCTCCTACAAGGTGCCCGGAAGTCCCCATTCCCACAGGAAGGTTAAATGCCTGTATTGCAAAAATTCCTGCTGCCAGTACAGCTACAAGGGGGATTTTATCTTCATTCAGTTCTTTTCGTGCCCATTTAAGAGCAAGGGCAATAAAAATTATTGCCAGCAACCAGTATACTGCTGCCTGTGGCAGCGGCATAAATGCGTCAGGAATATGCATTTAATTCACATGGGTGAATATGACATGTCAGTATATTAGTATTACTATTTGCAACATATTTTTGAGCATATGCGCATAAGTTTTTAAAAATTTAAAAAAAATTCAATTTGATTAAAAACAATTTATGACTTGATATTACTCTGTATTTTGTATTTGATCTCTTCTTTGAATTTTTCTGTCTCTTCGTATGAGGCAGCTTCAACATACAGGCGCATGAACGGCTCGGTTCCGGATGGGCGAATCAATGCCCAGCTGCCGTCTTTTCTGTTTATTCTGACACCGTCGGTGAGATCAATTTCTTCATCAGAGAAAGATTCTTTTACTTTTTGTATTATCTCCTTATGGTTGCTACTAAATATTTTATCTTTCAGCATCACAAGTTTTGGAAGTTCTGTACGTAATCTGGATAGTGGTTTTCCTTCAATTGTGATCAATGAAGCCATGGCAGCTGCAGTCATACCTCCGTCACGGCAGTGCTGGTGTTCAGGGAATATTAGTCCCCCGTTTCCTTCCCCTCCAAATACAACATTTTCTCCGGATTCAGCAAGCTCAATCATTTTTCTTGCAACAGAGATGCTTCCCACTTTTGTATATATTACCCGGCAATTATATTCTGATGCAATTATCTCGGCAACCTTTGATGTACTGACAGGAGTTACGACTACTCCTCCGGGATTATTGCAGCAGGCATATTTCTGCATGAGAGCGAATTCTTCATTTTCTTCAAGGTATTCTCCTTTATCATCAATGAAAACGGCTCTGTCCGCATCTCCGTCGTGGGCTACACCAAAAGCCGAACCTGTGGCAAGAACAAGTTCACCGAGCGGTTTTAAACCATCGGGTGAGGGTTCAGGCAGTCTTCCAGGGAAGAATCCGTCCATCTGCCCGTTTATTGAATGAACCCTGCATCCCAAACTGCTGAGAATCTTTTCTGTCGTAAGACAAGCAGGGCCGGATCCGGGATCAACGACTACAGTAACGGGTTCTTCAATTTTTTTGAATCTGCAATATATGGCATCAATATATTCATCAAGCATCTCTGGTGCATAGGATTCTTTCCCTGTATTTCTCCAGTCCTGTACTTCAAAATCTTCAGAGAACAGAATTGTTTCCAGTTTGATAGTATCTTCATCACTGAATTCAGTCCCGTCAGAATCGATGATCTTAACGCCGTTATATTCAGGGGGATTATGTGAGGCGGTAATAACCGCACCTGCATCAAAATGAGATTTAACAATAAACTGGAGTGCCGGTGTTGGCAATATTCCAAGATCAATTACATCACACCCGCTTGCAAGAAGTCCCGCCTTAAGAGCACATTTCAATGAAGGCCCTGAGGTTCGCGTATCCATTCCTATCGCAATTTTACCCCTTCTCATTTTTCCCAGTGAAAGGCCGATTTTCATAACAAGATCAGGTGTCATGTCTTTTCCTGTGACACCTCTGACACCATTTGTTCCAAATAATTTCTTTTCTGCTTTGACGGAAGCCATTGTATCGATATATGATTTAATTCGAAAGTAAATTTGTGTTTGTGTGCATGTTTGTTTTTTCAACCAGGGGTTTCCTGAACAACCGGGGCTTAATAAAAAAAATTTCGCGTCAAATGGATTATGGGTGGCATTTAGATTTACTATATATCGCAACAACTGGTTTAAGGCTGTGTTTTTCGCATTTTCTGTATGTTTAGACCAGCCTATTTTAGTCATACAGATTCATTTGTTTTTAAAATTGCTCTGATTTGCTGAGAATTAATATATGATATTTTTTAGAGAAAAAGGAGGAGAATTCTATACTGATATTTATTCATTCAGTTTTGTCTGTTTATCTGTTTTCTTTTCATGTTTGTCTGGTGAATTTTTTCTTTCTTCCTTTTCAAGGTTGCCTGTTCTAAGCATTGATGCGGCTTCAGCTACACTTCTCATGACTTCTGTTATCCTGTCTTCAATGTCGATCTCATCATCAATATCTATTGATGTTCCTTCAATTTCAAGGAGGAAACGGGCAATCTCACTTGATTCAAACAGAATGTCATCCAGTTCATCTGCAGTGAAAAAACCACAAAGGGCTCCGTAAAAAAAAGTGGCCCCGGATTTGCGAACCTTTCGTTTGAATGAACTTCTGGCCTGGTTGACGGCCTGGGGTGTATAAGTATCAATCATGAAGGGTACCAATTCCGGTAGATTTTCACCTATAAATGTCATCTCCGCTCCCCCTCTCGTTGTGAAATCAGCACATAGTCTGGCTATGGCCCATTCTCTTGCAGTGATATATGTATGTTTTCTTAAAAACTGGTTTACACGCCTGTATGCGGATCCATCGACTTTTTTGAATTTTTTATACTTGTTTATTCTTTCAAGGTCGTCTTCAGACAAACAGCTTTTGTGTGAAAATTCATCTCCGGTAATTTCACTGAGAAGTGGAATGTTTAGATCCAGTTCATCCATGCCGTTGTTTTCTTTTGAATTTACGTCGATATTCTCATTTTTTTCTTCAGGTTCTATACCTGTATCCGGTTTATTATTAAATTCCAAATCCCTGTTGTATTCGGGATTGTTTTCATATTCTAATATCGGGAGCTCTTCACTCCTATTGTCCTTTGATTCTT
>CAZPHR010000039.1:0-7732 GCA_964586475.1 uncultured Methanomicrobiaceae archaeon | reverse complement strand
GATTTGGATGAAATAAAGATATAATCGAAATTTTCAGCTGGAGGAAGTGATTCTCCGCATGGGAATTTGATATTGTGCTCTCCCCAGATTCCTGTCAGGATCAGTCCTCTGGAGTCTATTGCATCTGCATGCCTTTTCCGGCATACTGCATAAACCTGGCAAACCCGTGACAGCATCCCGGCAACCGGGAGACCTACTGCACCAGCACCTAAGAATGCAATCTTCATAATTCTTCAGAAAGGTTTAGTTTTTTTTGGTAATAGGAGTATTGCTCTTTTTCTTTTCCATATCCAAGAGGGCTTGTTTAATTTCAATCTCCGGGGTAAATCCGCCGGTTCCGTTTTTTGAGACGACCCTGTGGCACGGGACTATAAGTGGAGTCGGATTTCTTCTCATTGCCACACCGACGGTTCTTGCATGATGACCTGTTTCTGCACCGATATCAGAATAGGTGCGGGTCTCTCCGCAGGGAATTTTTGCTACTTCCTGGTAGATGTCCCTGTACGGGTGATTATCTGATAGAGCGATGGATTTAAGTCCCGGGATTTCAGTGCTTTTTCCTTTGACAAACTTCCTGATCGCGGGAGGTATATAGCTCTCATCTCCCTTCCGTGAAAACCTGATACGGTGGATTGTATCCCCGCTCCATTCAACATGAACCCACCAGTATCCAAAACTGCATGCTCCCTTTTTCAGCGCCATTTATCAATACCTTTTGTAAAAGAGGAGAGATTGCATTCGGAAATCTCTTCACGCATCCATTGGGGGAGTCCTCTTATCACCTGCTTTTCAAAGAATCTTGATTCCCCGAGGACCAGAACCCCCCTGTCTTCGGGAGTTCTCAGAACACGTCCGAGGGCCTGAAGCGCCTTGTTTATTGCAGGAAGTGTATATGATATGAACTCCCCCTCCTCTCCGAACCTGTTTTTAAAATACTGGATGATCATCCTCCTGACTTCATTATACGGGGCAAGAGGAAGGCCGATAACAAGAGCGCCGTTAAGGAGTTCTCCCCTGTAATCCAGTCCTTCACTCCATTTACCGCCGCATACGCCGAACAATATCCCTGATTTTCCTGATTTCGGGAGTAAAAGAAACTTCTTTAAGTCTGCTGCGGCAGTGGCCGCATCCTGTGATTCGATAAAGACCTCTTTTTTACTTAATCTTGAGGGCAGGTCTTCGGAATAGATATTTAGAAGTTCATAAGAGGGGAAATAGACTGCAAGATTTCCTTTCAGTTCTGCGAAGGATTTTATGTAACCGAGAATGCGGTCATGATTGCCCTCGTCTTTTCTCATACTATAGGCGGAGGTTATATCTCCTGCACAGAATACAAGTCTGTTCTTTTTTGGGAATGCATTCGGAAGCGAAAGAGTTCTCGCATTCAAATCTCTGAAATAGAGTTTTTTGAAACTTTCCACAGGGGATAAAGTCCCGCTTATCATTACCACTGCCGCGTGAAGGCCTGCAATATCCTTTAGTGTCGATGAAGAATCTATATTCTGCACCCTCAGTGAGATCATATCATCGTCTTTTCTGTATATGGAAAGATAGGCAGGATCTGTTCCTGCCTGGAGAATCCTCAGGAAGAACTCCATTATTCTTTCTGTCGGAATTTCTCTGAAATCTCCTTCCTGAAATTTCTTCTCGCGGATGGCTTCATATATTCTCAAAAGGTCATCGACGATATCATCGAGTCTGTTATATATTGACCCTTTTAGGAGGAATTTAGAGAACATAACAGGATCAAACCAGTCTTCGGATTTTGTCGATCTCTTCAGACTCTCCATAAAACTGGTGACCTGTGGAAGCATTGTTGCAACCGATTCGACTCCTCCGATTCTTCCCCTCATATGCGAGAGCTCGTTCTGTGAGAGTTCAACAGTTCTCTCGCTTATACTGACGCTCTGGATGCTCTGGATCGTATCTCCGCAGTTGTGTGCCTCGTCGATTAGCAGAATTGTCTGTGAGGGCTCGATATTCAGGGACTGGTACATCTGTTCTCTTATAGTCTCACTAAAGAGATGATGGAAATTCATCAGGATGACATCCGCTTCCCTTGCACTCTGGAGCATTACCTCATAGGGGCATAACTCCCCGCACAGCTCATGTACCCTGGCCGGTGAAACTAGTGTCTGTGAAACCTGTTCCGCCTTGGTCCTGAGCAGATTGGACGGTGTCATTTTCAATCCGTCATTCTCGATAAAAACCCGGGAACGAATGAAATACGGGCATAGAAGCGGGTGATCCCTGTCCTGTCTTTTAAGCTGGTTTTTAATTACCGGATCATTTGCCGGTGTCAGTGATCCCTTATGTGCCCGGTCGCGCATCAGGGACGAAGAAAATGCCTTCAGCCCCTCGCACATCCTGTAGACATCTCCTTCTACTCCCATCGGGCACATATTCCGTTTTCCCACAAGATATGCAACCTTCAGGCGACTTTGTTTCTTTCTGATAAGCTCCAGTTCTCGCAGAAAAATATTGAGCTGACTTACGGTCCTTACGGCAATTATTATCTTTTTTCCATTGGACTTTGCAAGAAGCGCAGAGATAACACTCGATTTGCCGCTTCCTGTTGGTGCATCTATAAGGCATATTCCTCCCTCATCTACGCAAAGCCCTGCTGTATTCAGCATTTCTTCCTGGTATGGGCGAAAGGATTCGTAAGGAAACCAGTCTTTCAGACCTTCCATTATATACATATTTCATGTGAGTTAATTTGTAATATTGCGTTGAGAAATGTAATTTCTATAAAGGTGCTATATGGAGAAGTTATACAGATCGGAAAAAAACCGGATTCTTGGGGGAGTATGTGGAGGTCTGGGCCTCTACCTTGACATCGATCCGAACATTCTTCGAATCTTATGGGTATTGTTCAGCTTATTTTATGGCATAGGTATTCTGGCTTATATTGTTGCATGGCTGATACTGCCAGGCGAGTCTGAAAAAGACGTTATCGATGCAGATTATACCATAAAAGAATAGATGTTCAGGATTTTGAACTCTGATTATCAACCCAACTCATTTTATCAATAAATGCCAATATATAAACCATTATGGCAATACATCCGATAGATTTTCGCTACGGCACTCCTGATATGCGGGGCATATGGAGCGAAGAAAACCGGTTTGCTGCTATTGTTATGGCTGAGGTAGCTCTGGCAAAGGCGCAGGCAAAACATGGTATGATTCCCTCTGATGCATCCGAAGAGATTGCAGCCAGTGCAAAAAATGCCTCTCTCGAAAGAGCCAAAGAGATCGAGGATGAGATACACCACGACATGATGTCGGTTGTCAGGGCGGTCACCGAGGTATGCGGGGATTCAGGCAGATGGATCCATTATGGCGCAACATCCAATGATATTCTGGATACTGCAACCGGGATCCAGGTAAAAGAGAGCCTCTTTCTTATCGAGGGAAAGCTGAAACAGCTGTTGGGTGTCCTTCTGAAAAGAGCCGGGGAGACGAAGAATCTTGTTTGCGCCGGCAGAACACACGGGCAGATTGGTGTCCCGACGACATACGGGCTGAGATTTGCAATTTGGGCAAGCGAAGTAGGAAGACATATCGAAAGGCTTGAACAGCTGAGGCCGCGTGTAGCAGTCGGTCAGATGACAGGCGCTGTAGGAACAATGGCAGCCATGGGAGATAAAGGATATGACGTAATGGTCTCCATGATGGAATTCCTGGAGTTATTCCCTGTGGATGTATCAAACCAGATAATACAGAGAGACAGGTATGCGGAATATTTCATGCTTCTTGCAAATATTGCAACAACCCTCGATAAGATTGGTGTAGAGATTCGGATGATGCAGAGATCAGAGATCGGTGAGATGGAGGAGTCATTTGGTAAAAAGCAGGTGGGCTCATCTACAATGCCTCATAAGCGCAATCCGATTAAATCCGAACAAGTCTGTGGTCTGGCAAGGATTGTCCGTTCTTTTGTCGAACCCTCCCTGATGAACAATACCCTGTGGGATGAGCGTGATCTTACAAATTCATCTTGTGAGAGAATTACATTTCCCGAAGCGTCTATACTTGCGGATCATATTCTTGATGTTATGATAAAGGTCCTTGAAGGAGTCAGACTCAATGAAGAAAATATCCTGCGCAACCTTAATCTTCTTCAGGGAGTCAATATGGCTGAATCGGTTATGATTGAACTGACTAAGGCAGGCATGGACCGGCAGGAAGCCCATGAACTTATAAGAGTTGCAAGTATGTCGGCAATTGAACTACAAAGGCCGCTTAGTGAAATCCTGATGAACAGTGATAAGGTAACCGTTTACCTGTCTGATGAAAAGATCAAAGAATTGCTGAGTCCGGAAAATTATATCGGAACCTCAGTATGGCAGGTTGAAAATATAATCGATAAATTAACTCCTTTCTCGATCTGAGAAAAAAACCTTTTTTCTGAGTTTTTTTGCCCATTCTCCAATCTCTCTCCAGTTCCTGAAATCACCGGTCTGACTCTCGCCGAACAGATTGCCAAATCTCTCTTTTATCGGCAGGTTTTCCGGTGAAATTTTGCCGGCAAACATTCCTGTATCGACCACTTCAATATTATTTTTCAGTTTTGATAATATTTTATCTGTCTGCAGGATTTTTTCATCATCTATATTGCGTAATGTTCTCCCCACAACAAAGAGTGCAACTTTTCTTTTTTCAAGCCAGTCTTTATGAAGATCTGTGAAGCTTATTACTTCAGGAAGGATCTGACCGTCATATATCGGAGTCCCGATAATTACCAGACTGTATGGTCTGACATCATCGACATTCTGGATCTTTTTTACTTCTGCCCGTATTCCGGCATCCGAAAAGGAATTTCCAATCGACCATGCAATATCGGCAGTTGATCCATGTCTTGATGCATATGTTACAAGGACATCGGCCTTTTCTTTTGTATAGGCACCGCCGTTTTTCACCCGGGGCCTTTTCGCCCCGTTTTTCGTGAGTCTGTCCCACTCTTTGTCCTGTTTTTCAGCAGCCTTGTTCTTAGGATTCTTCTGTTCTTTTTTTACTGCTATCGCTCTGAATTTATCCCCGTCTTTAGTCTTCGCCCATCCATATGCTGCTACGCCGGAAAGGACAATCATATCCGCGATATATGGGACATATTTTGTATTCAGCATCTGGTGGTTTTCTGTATATTGCCAGTCTTTAAGTGCTTTTTCGAGAATTAACGGGCCACCTGCTTTTTCTTCAGATTCGAGGGAAATTACATTCTCCGAGAGAACCAGATCGACTGCTTTTGCGATCAGGCTGACTTCAAAGGGCAGTTCAATTGAGCCATCCGGTTTTATTGTGATATACTCTTTTTCTCTGTTGATATTGATAATTTCAAATTTTCCGGCATCTTCATCGCCAAATAGAGTACGCGGTGAAGAAAGAGTAACCCCTTTGTTCTGTTCGAGGTAATCAAGTATTAATTCCGTTCCATTCATCATCTTTCTCCGCAATAAGTGTGATAATAATTTTAAGGTTTTTCATTTTAATTTAATAATATTCTGCTTAGCTGTTCATTTTATTCTTCATTGTATTTTTTACAGGTTTCAATGACCCAGGTCCTGATTTTTTCCGGGTCGATATAATCCCCGTCTTTGATCCTCGCAATTTTTACAATCTGCAGGTCTGTTTCTGAAAGCTGGTCCTTTGAGATTTTTCCTGCAAAATATCCTGATTCAAGAGGCCGTATAAAGACAGAGATCTCGTCAATTGCAAATTTGGCTTTTAGAAGATTATGTTCATCCGGTTCTGCAAGCGTAATGCCGGTTGTAAAAGCAAAGACCGGGATCTTATTTAATTCATTTTTCCTGTACTGAAGGAATTCCTTTGCCTCGGGGAGCCATTTTCCGAGATGAAGAGGACTTCCAATGAATACAGCATCTATTGTTTTAAGATCAATTTCCTCATTTAAATTTGTTAAAATGATATTATAATCCAGCTCTGACAGCTTATCGCCGATAATTTCAGCGACTTTTTTTGTTGATCCGTATCTTGTTGCATAACATACCAGTATTTGTTTTTTGTTCCCCATTTTATTCAACACCTGAAAGGATAACATTTATATTAAAAATTTATGGTTACTAAATATCTCCATTAAAATTGATACCTGTCACAATAATCTGATAAATGATGATATTATATTATCTGATATGCTTATTATTAATTCTCAGTTGTGTGCTTAAGGTGATATTGTGATTAATTTTTCAAAAAAATATTTATCTTCAGTTATTCTGGTAATTTTTTTATCGATAACTACCGGGGCCGTTTCGGCTGTTGATGTATATATGGGAGATTCTGTAGATCTGGGCGGTTCATGTACTTCAGATTATATTTACCTCTTTGTAATCGGCCCAAATCTCCCTTCAAACGGTGCAAACCCGGAAGATATACATGAAGAGGTCGTTACCGGTTCTCCCTCCTCTTTTGTAACAGTATCCGCATTTAATAACAGGTGGTCCTATACATGGGATACAAAGACTTCAGGAGGTAATCCTGATGCAGGTACTTATACTTTTTATGCTGTTGAAAGGCCTCTTGGAAGAAATGATCTCAGTGGTGCTGATTATTCAACAAAAACCGTGACGCTTCTGGACCCTTCGATAAGTGTTTCGGGCGTCTCATCTTCCAAAGATAATACAGACTATTCTGGTTCTCCGGATAATCAGGAAATAACAGAATCCGTTACAGATTCAAAAACGAAAGAATCCACTATGGTTCAGACAATTAATCCTGTTACAGAAAAGGTCACCGGGACTGTTACGGGCACTCCTGCTACAGGTATACCCTTTGTTTTATTGATTTTTTCAGTTGTGATGTCATTTCTCTTTGTTCTGGCAAGAGGAAAGATATCAGAATAAACTGGAAGATCTCATATTTACCCTGAAAATGATGCCGGGATAAATGCGATAGGGGAAGGTCCTCATTGCATTAATTATTCCATATGATAAGATGCAAAGGGAATGGACAGACATTTTTCATCGCTTATGTTTTTATCGATAGAAATCAGCTGCTTTTAATATCCTGAGTTGTATCCGGGCTCAGTGTATAACATGTGTGAATGAGCAGGTTTAATCAAAATAACAGAATATAACTCCGGGATTTTCATCAGAAATTCTGAAATAGCATCTGGGTTTTAACAAATCTGAAAAAAGAAGAAAATTTGGTTGTTTATGCACTGTCGTAGATCAGGCTTAGGTACCTTGCAACGTACACACTAAATGCCGGCATAAGGATGAATAAAAGCAGCATTCCTATGTAAGGTATGAGCATTAAAATGAAAACAACAATGCTTAGAACGATCTCTACAACCAGAAGCACGATGAAGAGGTTCAGCCAGCCGACGCTCTTGATCTTTGCAAGAAAGTCACTGAAATTAAATGCCTCTCCGAATTTCTCTTCTCTTGCGAATCTCACAATTGCCATAGATGAAATAAGTCCGATGACTATCGATACAATCACCAGAATGATAAGGCCGATTCCTCCGACAGCAATAGCGCCGGCAGGGTTGGTCATAAGCATCATCAGGGCAGGAAGAACCAGAACAAATGCAAGTATAAAAACCGGAATGGAATATATAAAGCTGATAATACAATACAATATTCCGTCAATAAACGTTTTTGCCCAGTTACCCGGTTCGGGTGCCGGTTTTTTACCACGCATCATCTCCAGAGAATATCCCATAATTAACGGGAAGATAATGCTGCATATTATCAGGATGATCCACCTG
>CAZPHR010000038.1:0-7740 GCA_964586475.1 uncultured Methanomicrobiaceae archaeon | reverse complement strand
CCCTGTGCTAAATTCGCTACGCGAATTTGCGCATTCGGGATGACCGGTCTGGACACTACCCATCCGGATAGCCTCGACCGGAGAATTAGTCTCATCCCTGAAATAATATTCGTTTAAAATAACAAAACACAAACAAAATAACCATCACAACCAATTATCTCTAAATGGATCCCATCGTCATTCTGGTTCTGACACTGGCATTTATTACAATTCTTGCACTCTCAAGAAAAGTGCCGATATTCATATTTTTATTTACAGGAGCAGTCCTGCTTGGTCTGCTGGCCGGTTTTGACCTGGAAAAGGTTATCATTTGGGCTATTGAAGGTATGGGGAGCATTTTCTCGGCATTTGCAATAATCATTCTTTCAGGAGTGGTTATTGTAAGGCTGTTGTCTGATCAGGATCTTCTTGATGTGATAGTTTCCGGGTTCCGTGTTGGCATAAAAAATCCGGATGTCAATGCCGGAATTATCGGTTATATTCTCTCTGTTCCGACGACATGCTGCATAACAACCTATATGATGATCGCACCGGCACTGAAAAAACCGGGTGAAAAATCCCGTGACTCAAATAAACTGTTATATCTTGTGGCAGTCGGGAGTATCATTTCATATGTGCTGATCTTTCCAACTCCGGCAACAATACCGATGCTAACCGGTCTGGCACCGGGTTACACTGCACTTAATTATGATGCAGTTGCAATCCCTCTTTCATTCGGTATTCTGGTCCTTATACTTCTGTTCTCCCGGTTATGGTATTCGGGGAAGAAAGAGGAAGAATCCTGTGAACCTTCCCGACAGGAAAGAAGTTCCGCAGAAAAATATCCCCTGAATATCCGCTTCAGGGCATGGGCTCCGTTCATTGCGATGTTTTCGGCTATTCCTGTAGGGTATCTCCTTTTTCATCTATCTCATGTAATTCTGATGCAGTTCATAATGCTTGCAGGACTGATTACAGCTCTTGCACTTGCTCCTGCGGATGTAAGGTCGGTGAGCTTTTCAAAGGGTGCACAACTTGCAGGGCTTATATTGTTTGATTTCTGTTCTGCAGGGGCAATAGGGAGAGTAATAGTCAATTCAGGCGTAGCAGAGAGTGCTCTTGATTCGATGATCCCGGTGGTTCCCGACATCTTACTTCCTTTCATAATTGCAGCTGTCTTTGCAACGGCACAGGGATCAAGGGTTGTTACTGCGGTAATCTCCTCACAGATCATTTCATCCACCGGGCTTGTAGGGACGATCCACCCTGTTCCACTGGTACTGATGGTGTCTGCCGGAACGTGCTTCATCTCGTACCTGACCGATCCATATTTCTGGCTGGTCCAGAGGACTACGGGAGTCTATGTAAGAACCTTCCTCAGGAATTATACCCTGCCTCTTTCAATTACAGGAATTTTGATATTTATTGCTGCGATTCTGCTGACAATATTCATTTATCCATATGTCGAGAATGCGGCGCTTGGGATTGTATAGACTATATTCCAAATTCGGATGATATTCAGGGAGGGGATGTTTCTCCCTTCTTTTTAACCCCCTTCTCTATTGAGGCAGTTCGCAGTTTTCCTTTTCAATTTAATCTATTTCCCGGCCGGGGCTACCCGGAGGGTAGCGTTTAGACCGGGTTATCACAATTGCTCAAATTCGCGTAGCGAATTCAGCACAGGGCTGCCCCGTAAGGGGCTTACGCCTTCATAAAATCAGAAAAGTTTGAACTCATATAAAAAAAAGAGAAAAATATTATTGATTCAGGGTAAACCAATCGATTTTACCCTGCATAGTTTGCCAACCGAAGTGGCTATCGCCCCTTTCGAAACCCCAAATGAGATGTTTAAGGCAATCCAATCGATTTTGCCCTGTATTGTTTGCCAACCGAAGTGGCTATCGCCCCTTTCGAAACCTATGGCGACCTTCGGTCACCTTTGAAGGAATGTCTGGAATAATAAAACAGACTATCGCCCCAATTCGGGTTTTGTGAAAAAAGAGAAAAATATTATTGATTCAGGGCAATCCAATCGATTTTGCCCTGCATTGTTTGCCAACCGAAGGGGCTTTCGCCCCTTTCGAAACCCTAAATGAGATTTTTAAGGCAATCCAATCGATTTTGCCCTGCATCTCTGCCAGACAACACGGCCGACGACCTTGTAGGTCTGTTCGAGTTCGTCAAAGTTCGGGATTCCCTTCTCCTTAAGCAGTTTGATTCCTGCATCCATGCATTCGCCGCCAAGAAGTGTTCCGATGACCGGGTTGCTGGTCTTCCCGGCGAAGTCTGCAATGGTCTGTGCAAAGACTTCGGAATCGAGAACAAGATTGGGGAAACCGATTACGAATGCGAGATCCCACTGATCGGAGTGTTTTGCAAGCACATCGAATACCTGGGTGAAACGCTTTTCAGACGCATCGCCAAGAAGATCGAGTGGATTTGCATGACTCCAGTAGTCGGGCAGGAAACTGTTGAGCTCGTCAAGTATTTCCTGTGGAAGGGTGATGATGTTGATACCGTACATGTCCGCATAGTCTGAGGATAATACGGCGAAACCACCGGCATTAGTGATGACAATGGCCCTGGTGCCCTTGAGCTGCTCTGTCGGTGCTGCAGGTGCTGCGAGAAGCTCAGCTGCTTCGAATGCTCCCCTGAGTGCCCTTACAGGAATGACTCCCGCCTTACGGAAAGCTTCCATGTAGACTTCATATGAACCCGAGAGTGAACCTGTGTGGGATGAAGCGGCTTCCTGACCCTTCGCAGATGAACCGGATTTTATTGCAACTACCGGCTTCTTTTTGGTCATCTCGGAGACTACCTCCTTGACTTCCCTTCCATTCGTGAGCTGTTCTACATAGATGATGACAGCCTTTGTGTTCTTGTCCTGTTCGACAAATCTCAGGTAGTCGATGAAATCGAGATCTGACTGGTTTCCAACCGAGAATACGGCCGAGAATCCAATTTCATGTTTCAGACTCCAGTCGACGACCGTATTGATAATCGCACCACTCTGGGAGATGAAAGCGATTCCGCCGGGGTTCGGGGACTGGTGAACATATGTTGTGTCAAGTCCGCGGGGAGGAATTATAAGGCCGAGACAGTTCGGACCGACGATCCTGATATTGTAGCTGCGGGCAATCTCAAGCATCCTGTCTTCGAGAGCCTTTCCATCCGGCCCGGTCTCCTTGAAACCTGCGGTGATTACTACTACTAGGGGTATTCCCTTCTCTCCGCACTCCTGCATAACCTTGGGCACCTGTGTACCCGGCACTGTAATCACTGCAAGATCTACCGGGTTGGGAATTGCGCTGACAGTTGGATATGCCTTTAATCCCTGGACTTCGCCTCTCTTGTTGTTTACAGGATAGATCTGTCCGGGGAAGTGAAGCAGGTTGTGCATGACAGCGTAACCCATCTTTTTTGGATCGGATGATGCACCAATTACGGCGACCGATCTCGGGTTGAAGTACTCCGGCGGGACAGGTCTTCTTTCAGGTCTTGCTTCAGGTTTGTAGTCGTCATCGATGATTATTCTTGCATCTACAGCACATGCTCCTTCCTCATAGAGACGGAGCGGGTTTATGTCGAACTCCTTTACATTGTCGTTCTCTTCGAAGAATTTTGCGACAGATGTGATGATCCTGACCAGTGTCTCCTCATCCTTCGGCTTCATTCCACGGTAGCCGGAGATCAGCGGGTAGGCATTGATCTCGGTTATCATTGTCCTGATGTCATCTTCGTTTACAGGCAGGATACGAAGTGTTACATCCTTCATGAGCTCGACAAGCGTTCCTCCCATTCCGAAAGTGATTACCTTGCCGAATGCCGGATCGGTCTTTCCGCCGAGGATAAGTTCGAGACCCGGCTTTGCCATCTCTTCAACAATTATTCCCTCAATAATGGCTTCGGGATTGTATGCCTTTACAGATTCGACGATCTTGTTATACGCATCCCTTGCGTCATCCTTTCCTGTGACACCGACAATAACACCGCCTGCATCACTCTTATGGATGATCTGCGGTGATATGATCTTCATTACAACAGGAAAACCAATCCCTGCGCCGGCTTTTGCAGCCTCTTCAGCGCTTTTTACGATCTTGAAGTTGGGGGCGGGGACATCAAAGTCTTTAAGCAGCTGATATCCCTCGGCCTCGCTTAACATTCTTTCTGACATTTTAAACCTCAATTTTTCTCTTGTTTCCTATATGCAAAGCTGGCGAAAATGCCCATGTCTTTGAACTACAGGAGAAGAGACCTTTTAATAATTTTGATGGAAATTATGTTCCAGTCATTTGTATTCTAACATTTCATTTTCTTTAATTAAAAGGGTTTTTGGTTGAGCAATTGTCATATTCTCGCAGAATCGCCCTTTATTTTTATTGGAATGAAACGAAAATTCTGGTTTATTTCAGGAAATCTACATGATTTATAATTATAAATTATTCATTATACATATTTTAGCGATCCTGGTGAAGTTCAGGTAAGAACGCGGATTCGCACATGAGTTTAAAAATGAAATTTGCGAGGGTGAATTTATGGCGCTTCAGGCATCTGATCGCCGGGGAACTGACCCTCCCCGGGCAGTTGACCGCCGGCCATTCCGGTATCGGGCCGCATCGTGTTTGTTGTTGTGGTGTCGTCAGCGGTGGTGGATGAGGAGGCCTTCAACTTCTACTATAACGATCTCTTTGACATTTTGGGAGCAAAGGGTGCAGAGGTTGAAACATTCAGCCCGGTCCATGACAGATTCCCCGAGGCCGACGGGTATATAATCGGCGGGTTCGATGGAACAGTCAGAAACCTGACACAGGGAGGCTATACACATCTGCATCCTGTTGCAGCATCCGAAATGATCGGTAATTTTGTCGACAACTGTTTTCTGTAAAGAAATAAAGGCGACTGCCAGCCTGTCATAATTGTACAGATACTCCGGGTTTTCTTGCTCTTATTATGGCAACTGCCGGAATCTCGTCGTCATCATCGGGCACTTCAAAAAAGCCATCAATAATAAATCCTGCCTGAAATGCGATATTTAAGATATCCTGAAGGGGCCTGTGATAGTAATATTGTAATACAGGCTGCCCTCTTATCGCCTCACCTTCGTAATTGGATTGAGTCATGTAATTATCAGCGGTTCTTACAAAACATGGATGCTGCAGGGAAAATACAAATATCCCTCCGGGTTTCAGGAGTGCAAAGAGTGCATTGAATAAGGGCTTCACATCTGATATATCCATTAAAGCCATATTTGCAACTGCTTTATCAAACATTCTGTCCTGTTTCAGAGCTATCAGATTTTCAGATTTGGTAGCGTCGCATACGTGAAATTTAATTTTTCCTAGATGATCCCGGCGGCGTCTTTTGGCATGAAGGATCATCCTTTCGCTGTAATCGAATGCAACAACCACAGCTCCTTTTTCAGCAAGACGTTCTGAAAAATTTCCTGTTCCGCAGGCGACATCCAGAACGAGATCCCCTGCCTGAATATTTAGCAGTTCTTCAGTATGTGGCCTTACAACATTGCAGTGAAAATGGTTCGAATGGTCGCCCATCCTGTTGTCCCAGTAATCAGCGTTTGTCTCCCACCGTGATCTGCTTTCATCTGTTGTTCTATTGAAGCTGTTCATTGTCTCATGAATAATATATTTATATTCATATTAATCAGGTGGTACGAATAGAATTGGGCTTATTTTAAAGAAGTGGAATTTTGATTATTTGAAGAATTGAATCTAAGCAGGGGGTGCCCCGCCGCCGGGGAAATCTCCGCCCGGGGCCATGCCGCCACCGAGCTGGTCTCCTGAAGGAGGCGTCCTGTTGAACCGGCCCCCGTTTGTCATCTGACCGCCGGCCATGCCTGTCGTTGCGGTATCACCGGTGGTTGAGGGGGCGGTCATTCCCCGTCCTCCTCCGTTCATATTACCGCTGATTACATACGTCCCTGCGGAAGCGATTGTCACAGTGCTTCCGTCAGCTGCTGCGCCTGAACCCTCAACTGTTGCCGAATTGCCATTCAGGGAGATGTATGTTGCATCCGAACTGTCCCAGTCAGTATTTAGATCTGCATCCTTGTATTCTACTTCTATTGTGCTGAGTGAAGTGAGAAAGACGATGCTGTTAAATGAAATTGTCTGTTAAAGGACAGGTAAGGCAGGTTATAGGGAGTTTTTATCCTGGCATTCCAGGATAATATTTAATCAATAGCGATATTTGACTCAATATACAACGGTTTGCCAGCCGAAGTTCTTTCTATTTCTTCAAGTGAGAGCCCTTTTGTCTCAATTCCAAAGAGTACCGTCACTATTATTCCTATAAGACAGACGCCGGCAATTATCACCAGTGTAGTATGTAGTCCTACGCCTGCCTGGAGGACCGGGAGAAGGAATATGCCGATTGCTGCCCCCAATTTCGCGGTAGATGCAGCAAAACCATGCCCTGTGGCCCTTATTGAAGTCGGAAAGATCTCTGCCGGAATAATGAATGTGGTTGCATTCGGACCCATGTTCATGAGAAGATTGAATATTATAAACCCTGTCATGATTAAAGGAAGTGCTGAAGGACCGAAAGAGGTCGTGGCCAGGATCAACAGTCCTGCAATCATTCCTGTAAAACCAATGATCTGAAGTTTAATTCTGCCAAGTTTTTCAACCAGGTATATATTGAGGATGAAGCCTATTACCAGGAATATATCGAGGAATGCGGCCCCTTCTGTCTCGAGGAAGTCTGTTGCAATTGTGGTTAAGCCTTCGGCCCCGGTGCCCATCATAACCCCTATCAGTATAGGGGTGAATACACCAACGCCATAGGTGGCAATATCCATACTGAACCAGGGTACAGAGGCAAGAATCGTCTGTTTTAAATATTTTTTCGAGAACAGGATGCCATAGCCGTGAGGTTTTTTGCAACCGATTTTTTTATAATATTCACCCTCCTGAATGACCAGCCCGTCAATTTCTGTACTTATTGAGGGTATAAGCTGTTTTACCACCTCTGCCGCTTTCTCCGTCTGCCCGTGCTCTATATACCAGCGGGGGCTCTCCGGCACTTTCAGGCGGAAGAGGAGGATGATTATTGCAGGTATACATCCTGCAACGAGCATGAATCTCCATGCGAAAATATCAGGAAATACGGATAGTACCGCAATTCCTACTGCTGCAGCGGAAAACATCCCGAGTGCCTGAAATGAGAAAGCCCCGATAAGCATTCTGCCTCTGTTTTTCGCCGGCATGAATTCAGAGACATAGCTTGCGCATATTGGGTAATCGGCACCGATGCCTATTCCGAGGAGCAGCCTGAATACGACCAGCGAAAGTACATCCCACGATAGTGCAGTCATTACCGAAAAGAAAAGGAAGAATACGAGGTCTATTATATAGATCGCCTTTCGTCCCCATTTATCCGTGATTCTCCCTCCTATCGCGGCTCCGAATACCGCACCAAGCACTGCGGCAGCTCCTATCATTCCGGTCATGAACGGGCCCGGACTGAACTGGGCGATTATAAGTGGAAGTGCAATTGAGATGACGAAGAGATCGAACCCGTCCAGGAATATTCCCATCGAGGAGAGAAACCAGATCTTCCAGTGCAGAGGGGTCATCTCTGCTTCATCCAGTTTTTTATAGAGATAGTTATCGGGATGAACTCTCTGATTGTTTTCTCCGGTCAAATTAACACCTTTTATCATTATTTCCTGGCTGGTTGTGAAGTTTATTCGCCGTTTTTGATATTAAACGGATATCTCTCCTGTTGCTGCCCGGTACAGGC
>CAZPHR010000037.1:3001-7813 GCA_964586475.1 uncultured Methanomicrobiaceae archaeon | reverse complement strand
GGCCGCCCTGGTGAATATTATGGGCAAACGAATCGGAGCTTCTTCTTATGGCCCCGACTGCCTCTCCGTCTATGACAAATACACGATAATCACAGTTGTTTTTTATAAACTCCTGGATGTAGTATGGCTCTTCTCCAAGTTCCTCAATTTCGGTCATGGGATAGATGCCGTTTCCGTCAAACCCGTATACCGGTTTATAGACCACTTTCCCGTGCTTTTCAAGGAATCTTTCAACATCCTGCCTTGAATTTGTAAAGATAGTCTCCGGTGTCGGCACACCCGCACTTATCAGCCTGGCGGTCGTCTGGACTTTGCTGGCACATGTTGCGATTGCTTCAGGACTGTTAACCACAGTGTTGGAGATGTCAAGAACAGATAATTTTTCAAATTGTGTGCCGTCCTGTCGTATTCCACATACCCAGATAAGTTCTCCTGAGATTCCCGGGCTGAAAGGATTGATCTGATCAAGATCCAGAAATTTAAAGGGTACATTCATTTTTTTTAAAGCTGACACAACCATGGCGGTTGAATTGTCCTCAGGAGTATCTGTTGGTTTTTTGATAATATGAATCATAAAAAAAGTTTAATCGATTTTTTCAAGAGGATCAAGTTCCCTGATCTCCTTTCCATATTTCTTCCAGACTTTTTCCCTGAACACAGGGCCCGAATTATATGTACAGAACGGAATCAAACGCCCGTCCGGGGTGGCATAATGGATACAGCATCTCTGCACACGGCTGACATCGTAGTTGTAGTTATCCATAAAATGCATTGTTCCAATGAAGAGGGCATTCCAGTGGAACTCCTTCAATGCCTCAAAATCATGTTTTACAAGTGCGTGATAGAGCATCTTCCAGAACTGGGTCGAGTTTGAATATTCTCCTTTCTTAAGGGATGTATGTACTCCTTTAAGACTTTCAACCATGGTTTTGTATTTGTTAATTACAGATGGATCGTCTATCTTGTTTGACATCTTCTCCATAACTTCAAAGAATTCGTCAACATCGATCATCTTGTTGATGGGGATCAGTCCCTCATCAGTAACAAATGCATACGTTGCGGCACCGCAGTGTTGGTGGGCTGTAAAGGCGATCTGTGATTTTCCTGAATATTTTTCTATCAGCCTGGATATTGGCACAACTGAGGGGACCGGATAGAAAAAGTCCTTCTTTATAATTCCGTCTGTCTGATTCTCGATTCTCTGAAGGAGATCAGGAATTGTAACGCGCTCTTTGTGTATATTGTCTTCGGATGCGGCTCCTGTGAATGCAATCGGCTGGAAATTGATTCCTCGCACAACGTCAATATTATCAGCTGCAAACCTGATGATCTCTCCTACTTCGTGATCGTTCTGCCCGTTTATCACCGTAGGCACTAAAACAATCCCCTGTCCGCAGACTGAGCAGTTTTCAATGACTTTTTTGCTCAGGTTTATGAAAGGATTTGTCTCTTTTGTCACACCGTCAAAATGGAGATATACAGTTGAAAGCCCTGCTTTCTTGAGTTTCTTTACATATTCCGGATCACGTGCAAGCTTTATTCCGTTTGTTGCAAGCTGAACCTGATTGAAACCCATATCCCTGGCCTTTTTTATCAGTTCGACCAGGTCATCGCGCATCGTCGGTTCTCCTCCCGAAAACTGCACTGCCGGTGCGGGGCAGGGCTTTTCATTCCTGAGCATCTCAAGCATACTGACAATCTCATCGAATGTCGGTTCATATACATATCCGCATGCCCTTGCATTTGCAAAGCAGAACTCACAGTTCAGATTGCACCTGTTTGTAAGATCGATATTGGCAAGAAGTGTCGTTGATTTATGGTTGTTGCAAAGCCCGCATGCTGTAGGACATTCCTCAATTGAGGCTGTTTTCTGTGGATTTTCAACCCCGGTGCCCTCGCTGTTGTATTGTTCATAGCGCCTGTACATGTCAGCATCGGACCAGTAAAGAGCTTTATACGGGCCGTGTTCGGGACATGTCCTGACTATCCATATTTTATTATCTTCTTCGATAATCTCTGCCGGCAGAACCGCACCACATTCCGGGCAGAGACTTTTGGTAGTTTTGATCACCATGGTTACTCACTTATTTTTTCTGATCTGATATTAACCCATTTATAGCAAACTGTTTTTGTTATAATCCTATAATTTCAGTGATTTTGATACATTATATATTTTATTAATTCTTTATTATTAGTCATATTGTTGCTGACTGATATGGATTTATGGAGTTTAATATATCCGTTTCTCCTGGCTTTCTGGATAATGGTTCCCGCATATGTTCCAAATTCCGCTGCTGCTGTATTTGGCGGTGGAAAACCCATTGATTCGGGGAAAAACTGGAGTGACGGGAGAAGAATATTCGGGGAGGGGAAGACCTGGAGAGGCTTTATTGGAGGAGTATCTTCAGGAATAATTGTGGGGATACTCCTAATCTTTATTGAAGGTTCGGCAGGGTGGTCGGTTCATACCCTTCTCTCCGTAATTCTCCTCTCGTTGGGGGCACTTCTGGGAGATCTTGTCAAGAGCTTTTTTAAGAGAAGATTAAATAAGAAGCGCGGAGAAGAATGGCTAATCGCCGACCAGTATGATCTTGTCGCAGGTTCGATGTTCATGGTGTTCGTATTTGATTACGGCTGGGCGATAGAACATATTACTATCCCGGTTGCAATATGTATCATCATCATCACTCCTCTTCTTCACAGGGGTGTAAATATTATCGGTTATATGATTGGAGTAAAGGATGTCCCATGGTAAACAAAGTGGCGGAAATTCTGGTAAAATATGGTGCGATCGAGTTTGGAGACTTTACACTGGCTTCGGGTGCTAAAAGCAGATATTATATCGATATAAAGACTGCAGCTACAAACCCCGAACTGCTGGCAATTATCGGCAGGGAGATTGCTGAAAACTATAATTTTGAAGTGGTTGCCGGTGTTGCAGTGGGAGCAGTCCCGATAGCTGTGGCCGTATCGCTTGCATCCGGCAAACCCTATTGCATTATCAGAAAAGAAGAGAAAGGGCATGGGAAATCCGGAAAACTTGTCGGTGATGTCAGCGACAAAAAAGTTCTGCTTGTCGAGGATGTCACAACCTCCGGAGGGAGCGTCATCTTCGGGCTTGATGTTCTCAGGGAAAACTCTGCCAAAGTGGATGAGGTGGTGACTATCGTGGATCGCGAACAGGGTGCATATGAGAAGCTTGAGTCTGCAGGAGTCAGATTATCGGCACTTGTGAGGGCTTCAGAGATCGTTGAAGAGAAATCTTAATCTTTTTTGTTTGTTACGGTGATATAGATGGATATGAAAATACTGGTTGTGGGCGGCGGCGGAAGAGAACATGCAATAGTATCGGCATTATCCCGCAACAGTGATGCTGAAATCTATTCTGTAATGTCTGTCAGAAATCCCGGAATTGAGAAATTATCCGAGAGGGTCTACATTGCAAAAGAGACTGATGTTTCAGCAATTATAAGGTTTGCAGAATCTGTGGGCATTCAGTATGCGGTTATCGGTCCGGAAGCACCCCTTGAAGCGGGACTTGCCGATTTCCTTGAAGAGAAAGGTATCGGGTGCGTAGGTCCGGGAAGGTCGGCTGCAAGACTTGAGACCGACAAGGGATTCTGCCGTGAAATGATGCATAAGCACGGCGTTGCCGGATGTCCTTTTTACCGCTTATTCAACAATACTGAAGATGCCTGCGGATTCGTCATGGAATATGACGGAGACCTCGCTATTAAGCCTGTGGGGCTTACCGGTGGGAAAGGCGTTAAGATAATGGGGGAGCATTTTGAAAAAGAGGGAGCTGTCGAATATATACGAAGCCTCTCCGGCGGAGTTGTGCTTGAAGAACGCCTGATTGGAGAAGAATTTACTTTAATGGCCTTTGTAGACGGAAAGAACCTTGTCCCGATGCCACTTGTTCAGGATCACAAACGGGCATTTACAGGCGATGTCGGTCCCAATACCGGAGGTATGGGTTCGTATACAATGGCCGATCATATGCTCCCGTTCGTAACCTCCGGGGATTACCAAAAAGCCCTTGAAATAATGAAGGATTCTGTTGCAATGATGGAGAAGGAGGGGCATCTCTATAAAGGAATTCTTTACGGTCAGTTCATGAACACTGCCGAAGGGCCGAAGGTAATCGAGTTCAATGCAAGATTCGGCGATCCTGAAGCGATGAACGTCCTGACTCTTTTATCTTCTGATTTCACTGAAGTCGTAAAGGCAATCGTAGAGGGGACCCTGGACGAATGCAACGTTACATTCAGCGGGATGGCAACAGTATGCAAATATCTTGTACCCGAAGGCTACCCCGAAAACCCGAAAGCAGGCGATCCTTTATTCGTAAAGAACCAGGGTGAGGCTCATATGTACTATGCAAATGTGCTTGAAGAGGACGGGCGGCTTTACACCGGGAAGTCGAGGACTCTTGCATTTGTCGGGATGGCAGAATCCCTGGCCAGAGCTGAAGAGATTGCGGAAAGTGCGGCAGCTTCGGTTGAAGGTGCGGTGAGGTATCGAAAGGATATTGGAACTGAAGAGGTACTCCAAAAGAGGATACTTCACATGAAGGAGATCAGATGAAGAAGGACGTCCTTTCAGTCCTCGACATAAACCGGGAGGAGCTTTTTGAAATTCTGGCTCTCGCGGACAAACTCAAAAGCGACAGGAAGGCCGGCATATTTCCTGATCTTCTTAATAAAAAGTCTCTCGGGATGATCTTTGAAAAGGCATCAACGAGAACCAGGATCTCTTTTGAAACCGGGATCTTTGAACTCGGAGGGCATCCTCTTTTCTTAAACCCGGGTG
>CAZPHR010000037.1:0-2991 GCA_964586475.1 uncultured Methanomicrobiaceae archaeon | reverse complement strand
ATTGCCGATACGGCAAAGGTCCTTTCAAGATATCTATCTGCAATAATGATGAGATCGTACAGGCACAGCACAGTTGAAGAGCTGGCATTACACTCGACTATTCCTGTAATAAACGGTCTCTCCGATGAGGAGCATCCCTGCCAGATTCTTGCCGACATTATGACGATAAGGGAGCATTTCGGGAACGATACGGAAGACCTTACCATTGCATGGGTAGGGGACGGGAACAATGTCTGCAACTCTCTTATGCTCTCTTCTGCACTTACGGGATACAGAATCAATGTCGCTACACCGCCGGAATACGCACCTTCAAAAAAATATATTGAAATGGCGAAAGGGGCAGGGGCAATGGTAAACCTCTTCAATAATCCTGAAGAGGCCGTAAGTGACGCCGATGTGATTTACACTGATACATGGATATCGATGGGATGTGAGGATGAAAAAGAGGCCCGTATTAGTGCATTTAAAAAATATATGGTAAACGATTCTCTTCTCGGGAACTGCGGGAAGGATGCGATAATACTTCACTGCCTTCCTGCACACCGTGGCGAAGAGATCTCTGACGAGGTAATCGACGGCCCGATGAGCAGGGTATGGGACCAGGCAGAAAACAGGCTTCACGCACAAAAAGCACTTCTTGTAAAATTGCTGGAATAGGTCAATCAGTTTAGTAATGAGCTGAAATCCAGAATTTTTGAACCATTCCCCTCTTTTGATTTTTCAATATGTGATATCATCTCTTCGATTACTTCGTTGTTGGTCTTCGGCCTGTCTCCTGCAAGGATATTGTCGAGAGCTCTTATCTGGAAGATTTTGTGCTGGAGACGGATGTCTTTATAGCCTACAACCGCCACAAATGAGTTGCACTTTTTATCAAATGTAATTGAGATGATGCTGTCCACATTGATGTAGCTTCCTTCAAGGGACTTGATCCATACCATGATTATTATTATGTAAAATTGTAATTATGAGTTTTATCATCTGGGTTTTTAGTTATCATCATCGCCGATGAACTTTTTAAGTTCGTCCATCATGTAATTCTGGACCTTGGGGGCGATATCTTTTTTACACCTGAATGCAAGAAGATTTCTCACATCTCCATCCATATTTGCATATTTTAACGGCTTCTGTCTGGTTACTACCTCTACGTCAAATTTTTCAGCAATATCAATAATTATTGATCTTGGTACTCCCGGAGGAACAATTACGTCATAGTATTTCTCTTCATTATCACTCATTTAAATCACCAGTTTATTTTCCAATCTTCATGCGGCGGTTGATAATACATGGTCCGCCTCTTACTCCGCCGATTGGATCTTTTGGTTTTCCAAGGGAGCACATGCACCGGCCCATCAGTGCAGCTCCTCTTGCAAGCCCGTCATCAACAAATATCACGTGTTTGTATGGATCCTCAAAATATCCTCTTTCTTCGATACCATCCATGATATATCCCGGTTTACAGCCTGAGATTGCAGCTCTTCCTGTAAAACCTATAGATGAGTTTGGATGGAGAAGACCGTTTTCATTCGCAACATCTACAAGACGGAGGGCCATTTTTGCACATACATGATCGATAATCTCGGTCATGATGCCCATTCCATGTTTCTTATATATTTCTGCTCCAATCGCGTTTAAATCCTCTTCTCCACTAAAATCGGTTCCACAGTCGCACCCGATAAGTGCAATCCCGGATTCCATGGCCAGGTCGGCACATACCGGGACTTTTCCAAACCTCTTCCTGTCAGGAGGAACGATCCGTATATCTATAAGGTTATGCACAATTTCCTCATATTCGAGTACCGTTTTACTCTTTTTCCTCGAAATTGAGCATTTGATGCTCTTGTCACCGAAGAGATCGAGTGCCGTTCCCGTTCCTTTCCTGACCTTTCCTGTGCCTCTTATAATTGCATCGGGGATTGCACCTGCAAGGCCGCAGAAATTTCCAATCGTCTTTGCAAACGGGTAAGGATCATCGGGTGAGACATCGCTTGTAATCCTGCCGTCCAGAGTTGTTCCGAAGTCGATTGAGATGCAGGGGTTTCTGCAGTCGACAGGTGTCCATTTTGCACCTTCCTTTATCCCGGCCATTGCAAGTTCGCCTTCCATCTCATTTGCGACCATCTCGACTCCTGAAGAGCCGATAGGTGGCGATACTCCTGCAACGGTTCCACAGAAGGTGAGCTTGTCGGCGAAGCTGAATTCCCGGAGTTTTGGCGGGAGATTTTCTTTGCTCATCGGGGGAGTCATCTTTTTTGGAGGCACTCCTGCTTCGAGGCAGCCGTTTGCAAGAGCGATGACGAAATCTCCAACCTGTTCCGGTTTGTCCATTGCAGCAACGACACCCGTGCTTCTGACAACAAAGTCAAGGTCATCCTTTACTGAAAGGTTTGCCTCCTTATGGCATTTGAGCAGGGTATCTTTGACAAGTTCAGTTACAGACTCTCTTGATATGGGTGTGCCGACGAGAGTCTCACCAAAGATCTCTTCCCCGGGTTTCGGGGGTCTGACATCCCTGCTCATGCTCACGGTTTTATTGATGATGTAAGTCCTGCCTGTCTCAAGGCTGGTTCCGGTGAGTATGCATTTTGTCGTTGTATTGCCCATCTCGACAGAGGCCACGATAAAGTAAGGTTTGGTCATATATTCAGGGACCCTCATCCCGGCACCCTGGCCCACTACCGGCGGAGACGGGCTCTCGACAATATTCGGGACTTTCCTTTTAAATGAGAAAAATGCACACATAATAATCGATTATTTTTTTCAGGATTAAATCTTTTCTTTTGGGAATCCTGTTTGGGTTTGTTCCTGTTGGGGCTTTATGAAAGGGCAGTATTATCCTGATACTGACAATCCCGGAAATACATCTTATTCCCTGAATTGACTTTACTGCCTGTAAAAAAAATATTTATCTCTTGAGGTTCTTCTTCAGCCTGGCCTGGAAACCGAAGAATGATGAGAACCCAATCGAATCCTTCTGGTCGATGGTTGTGC
>CAZPHR010000036.1:0-7865 GCA_964586475.1 uncultured Methanomicrobiaceae archaeon | reverse complement strand
GATGCGGGCGAAGAATTGCAAAGCGGGCGGAAAGCCCTTGAAGAGCGTGATTTTGTAAGGGCAATAACTTCCGGCAGAAATTCACAGATACATTCTGTCAGGGCACTGGTCTTTTCAGAAGGATATCGTGAGAAAAAGCTGCCACTCCTCGTGGTTGCCGCAGAATCGCTCCTTCTTGACAGGGGCCTTATCAGGAGCGATATTCTTGAAGAATTTGAATACGCAGTTAAACACGAAAATCCTGAATCAGAGCCGGAATATCTTCGCGAATCGATCGCGGAAGACGTTATCAGGGGAGCAAATAAGATATTTAAAAGAGCAGGAATAATTCTGGAAAAAAATATTTAATCCTTTTTTAATACGGAATCTTTCCCGGGTTTATAAAGTATCCACATCCGGAGATTTATCCTCGTACTTCAGGATTCTCCTTAGATAAATTGAAGCCCACAGGTAGCCGAAAATACCACCGGCAATGTCTCCTGCAACGATCCCCCACCAGATACCGGTCTCTCCCAGATCCAGCACAAAGCCAAATACCCATGCAAAAACCGCTATGAAGAAAAGGTTCCTGAACAGGTGGATCACCAGTGAATTCATTCCTTTTCCGACAGCCTGGAATACCGACCCTGACATCATACCCGGGGGGACGAACAGGTAGAAGAAGCACATCGTCTGGAGGAAGGCGACAATAGCCGGTGCAAGATGTGCAGATTCACCCGAATAGGTAAATATCAATGCAATCTGCGGTGCGAAGATCCATGTAAGAACTGCAGTGAAAGCCGAGATAATGAATCCCAGTTTTAATGAGTAATAATAGGATTCATTCATCTTGCTGTAGAATCTTCCACCATATGCAGCTCCGGCGACTGCAACAAGGGAGGTTGCAATCGCTATCAGTGGAATAAGCGCAAACATAACGACCCTCCACCCTGTTGAGTAAACCGCCACGCTGTCGGTTCCTCCGACAATTACCAGCATTCCGTTGAGTATCATCATCAGGGCAGACATTATCACAAACTCAAGACTTGCCGGAATGCCAACAGAGAGTATGTTTTTGACAATCCCAAGGTCAGGAGAGAAATCCTTCCATGAAAAACGGATATAGGTGTCCTTTTTCATGAAGAACCAGTACAGGATTATAAGGCTGACAACTGCTACTGACAAAATGGTTGCAACAGCTGCCCCGGCGATGCCCATACCCAGATAGTATATGAATACCGGATCAAGGACCATGTTCAATACAGCCGATACAGCCATTGCATACATGGTTCTCTTTGTATCCCCCTCAGCACGAAATATGGCATAGGAGATGTTTGTAAACATAAAGAATACGGTACCCAGGAAGATTACATTCCCGTAAGCAAGGGTGAGTCCGATGACATCTCCTGCACCGAGCATGAGCAGGACCGGTTCTGCGAGAGGAACCAGCAGAAGCGTAAAGAGGACTGAGAAAACCAGTGCGAGTATCAGTGAGTGTATTGCAGCACTATCCGCCCCCTTCTTATCCTTTGAACCTATCCTCCTTGATATTACAGATGTGACTCCGGCACCAAGGCCGTTTCCAAATCCGATTACGATCAGAAATACCGGTGTAACGAAACCGACTGCGGCAAGGGCGTCCGAACCTATACCTGCCACCCAGATCGCATCAACGATATTGTACATCGTAAGAAGGAACATTGCAACAAAGATCGGCCATGCCATGGCCTTTATTGCGGTTTTGGGCTCGCCTGTCAGGAGAGAGACGCCCTTTGTAATCATCTCATCCCTGCCGGAATCAGTGGAGTCTCTGTTATTTTTATCCTGTTTCATACCTGTCATCTACGCCTCCGGGTTATCCTGCCCGGTCAGAAGGCTCCTCTCGCAGATCGTCCTGAGCATAGGGTATAATTTTTCCATATCCTTACCTGAAAAACCCTCACAGACATCCCGGTCCCATTTATTCAGGATCTCTTCAATTACCGGGAGTATCTTCCATCCTTCGGGGGTTAGGCTGAGCATATGGGCCCTCCGGTTTTCCGGGTCCTGGTTCCTGCATATATATCCTGAATCTTCAAGTTTTCGAACCGCCCGTGCAACAGTTCCCTTATCCATGTAAAAAATCCCGGCAATTCTCTCCTGGGTGATATTCTCCTCCCTGGATATCGTAATAAGTGCAAAAAGCTGCCCGGGGGAGATTCCGGTCATTTTTAACATATTGTTAAGGTAGATATTCCGGGACCTGTATATTATCGAGATCAGGCCGCCAAGCGGAATATTCCTGTCATTTATTTCCTGCATTGAAGGTAAAGTTTTGAGAAGTATATTGTATAATTGTTGCCTGTGCAACTGTTGTGCATGCAATAATTACGGTTTTAATCCCGGTTTACAGGGACTTTTCATCAAGGGGCGCAGCCATGACAATCCTGTCCTCGCCTTTACCAAAATAATCGCCGATATAACCGGATTTAGAAAACCCAAAGTTTTCATACATATTAAGGGCCGCTTTATTCGCCGGTGACACTGTCAGGACAACCGATTCCACACCATAATCCGGGAATTGTTTCATAAGCTCCTTCATGAGAAGCCGCCCGATCCCGGATCTCCTGCTGGAAGATGAGACGAAGATTCTCATTACAAGCCCGGACTTTGGTTCATCCGCACTCAGCCCGCCAAGAACGTAACCCACAGTCTCACCTCCGGTATTTATGGCGATTAAAAACATTCCGGGAAAAAGAACCGCCATCTGCCGGATAAAGACCGCATGGCAGTAAGTATCGCCACCTCTTGATGATTCCATCTCAAGAATGGTCTTAAAATCTTCATCAGTATAGTTTCTTATAGTAATGGCGTCTGCATCCATGGAATAGTAATACAGATTATACTTATGTGCAAAAAAGTCTGCCCGGTATTATTTTTGTTTGTTTTAGGATGGGATCGGGCATCAAACCCAACCCCATATGATGGTTATATTCATTTTCTGCGGAAAACACCGCCTATTCCTCCCCCGACTAATCCGAGGATTCCAAATATAAAAGTTGCAAATATCAGTATTACAAGATCGAGAAGAGCACCGATGACGGCTCCAAGAATTCCAAAGAGAGCGATCCCTGTGAAAATAATTATCACAGATACAAGGAGAGCCCCGAAGATTCCTGAAATGAAACCGACCTTTGCACCTTCGCCTGCACCCTCGCCAAGAATAATTCCTGCAATAAATCCACCGCAAAGCGGACCAATTAAGGATGCATATAATGGATATGGATCTTTGAGGAGAAATGTAATTACGACCATCGCTATAAAACCGAAAATGGCTGCGATCCAAAATCTCATAGTATTATATTTATCCCTATATAGAATAAAAAGGTTTTTGGTCAGAATATATAATTGAAATAAATAAACGTTTTTTAACCAATTATTCGAAAAAAATTTAAGCTAAGAAAAGAATTCAAATTAAACGGAGGATCAAATTATGGAAAATGAAAAAGATTTTCTTGGAAACCCCATGAACTTCACACCCGAGTGGTGGACTTTTGTTCTGATGGGTCTTTTCGCCCTGCTTCTCGGGGTGCTTGCATTTGCAATGCCCTTGTGGTTTACAGAATTTTTCGGACTGTTTGTTGCCTTTCTGGTGATAATTTACAGCATCATAACACTGGTTCAGGGAATAAAGAGTAAAGAAGGAGCCGGAGCTTCAATAGCTTTGATAATTCTCGGTATCCTTGGAATTATTATCGGGCTTCTTATTGTGACAGATGCTGTAGCGGCATTCCTTCTTACAACATACCTGATTGCATTCTGGATGTTCATGATAGCCTTTTCAAATATCTGGATGGCGTTCACCGGTACTGCCGGAACGGGCTATAAGATTCTTCTCGCAATTGCCGGAATATTTGCCCTTTTCGTAGGATTCTACCTGCTCATGTACCCAATTCTTGGAACAGCGGTTATTATTCAGGTACTTGCAATATTTGCCATGGTCTGGGGCATATTCATGATCATTACAGGTATGGCAGGAAAGGGAATGGCAGGGGCTGAAACAGCCGCAGTCGAGTAATTACTGAAAAAACACGAAAGAAAGTCGTAAAAAGACGACATTTTTTCATCATTTTTAGAAAGCCTGTTTAAAAAAATTAAAATCCCGTTACATACCAGCAACAGGGAGATTTTGGCAATATATATATAATCTAAAATCAAATTGCAGATTTAATTAAAAGAATATGACGTGGATTTTATGCTTAATCTAAATGATAAAAAGAGTTTTTCAGAGAGAGAAACCGGGGTTTCGGAGGTTATCGGCACTATCCTGATAGTGGCTCTTGTTGTCATTCTTGTGTCGATTGCCTCGATCATAGTCTTTGGAATAGATGTACCTCTCTTCAACCCGGAATTAGTATACGTCGATGTTTCAAAGACAGATACCGGCGGGACTGAATATATTGTAATAACACACCAATGCGGTGAAAGTGTAGAACTGATGAAAGAAGGGGGCTGTTATATTAAAATAATTAACACCTCTTCAATAATTATCAACCCGGCAAATGCAGACGGTGGATCTATAACCTGGGATGACGGTGTACCGGTATATATTTACAGGACAGCAGGCGGAAATTATGAAATTTCTGCATCACGTCCTGCAGTAGCAATTGCCGCATTTGAATCAGGAACATGGGGAGTTGTCGGAGTTGAAAGTGAAAATGATATAATTATGTTTGAAGATTCTTTAGAGTTCTAAATCCCTTCTTTTCTATCCTTCTTTATCTTAAGAAATGCTGAACTTTCTGTGCAAGAAGTGCATCCGCCACCGTCAGGGCCGCCATTGATTCGGCAACTACGACGACCCTGGGGACGATGCATGGATCATGCCTTCCGCCGACTGAAATCACCCTCTCAGAACCTGAGGTATCGATCGTCTTCTGCTCTTTTTCAATCGAAGGAGTTGGTTTTACGGCGATCCTGACTACGATCTCATTGCCGTTCGAGATTCCGCCGAGTATTCCGCCGCAGTGGTTGGAGAGAAAACCCGACCTGTCCATGCAGTCATTGTTTTCACTTCCAAAGGCACCGGCCGAAAGGAAACCGTCACCGATCTCAACCCCTTTTACAGCCCCGATCGACATCATCGCCCCGGCTAGCGAGGCGTCAAGCTTCCCGAAAACAGGGTCGCCGAGTCCTCCAGGGCATCCCTTTACTGATATCTCCACTATCCCTCCGACTGAATCCCCGGACTTCTTTGCAGAGAGGATCTCATTTTCAAACAGATCCGGATTATTCTCACCATGTATCCCGAGAATCTTACCGGAGACAGAGATCCCTTCACGGGCAAGGAGTTTCATCGCAAGGGCGCCAGCCATTACACGCCCTGCAGTCTCCCTTCCCGAACTCCGGCCTCCGCCCTGGAAGTCGCGAATTCCGTACTTCTCCAGGTATGTATAGTCGGCATGTCCGGGCCGGAAGACGTCCTTTAATTCGTCGTAATCACCTGACCTAAAGTTCTCGTTCCTGATGACCATCGCAACAGGAGTCCCTGTCGTCTTCCCCTCAAAGATCCCGGAGAGGATCTCAACACTGTCCGGCTCGGACCTGGCTGTAGAGATAGGGCTCTTTCCAGGACGCCTCCTCTCCATAAGCGGCATTAAATCATCTACGGAGAACTCAATGCCTGCAGGGCACCCGTCGACGACCGCACCAATCGCCCTGCCATGGCTCTCGCCAAATGTGGTGCAGCGGAAAATTCTTCCTGTTGTATTCATTTATCCAAAGCCTCCCTTATCACCCCTGTATCCGGACTGAACCCGAAGAACTGCCTGAACTGTTCAGCAGCCTGGAATACGAACATCTCTGTTCCCGGGATGCACCTGCACCCGACCGCTTCGGCAATCTCAAGCAGCGGGGTCTTCGGGGGGGTGTAGACGAGATCGAAGACGGTCATATGTGATCGCAACTGCCCCTCTTCAAGAGGCGAGCCCATGCCGTTCATCCCGAGAGAAGTCGCATTGATGACGATATCGGTATCATCCGGGCTGAAGTCTTCCGGAGATGCAAAATCACAGTCAAAGTGGTCTGCAAGTGAAATACCTCTCTCCGGGGTTCTGTTGATAACGGTCACACCCTTCCCGAGATCCATGAGTGCATAGACCGCAGCTCTTGCCGCACCGCCCGCACCAAATACTGCCGCATTTCTACCGGTCGATTCCATGAGCGGTTCACGTATGCCAATCCAGTCGGTATTCGTCCCGAAAAGTCTCCCGCAGGAATTAAGAACAGTATTTACAGCACCTATTTTCTCAGAGTGTGCGTCGGTCTCGTCAAGGAATTCCATAACATCCTCCTTGAACGGGATAGTAACCGAAAGTCCCTTCATTCCCGCCATTTTCATGACCTTTACAATAGTCCGTATGTTGTCAGCCTGCATATATGTGTAATGTGTATCTATGCCGTACAGGTCAAAGAGCGTAGAATAGACCACAGGACTCTTGCTGTGCAGGCACGGATTTCCGGCGATTGCACAGAAAGGGACCGCACCTGGAAGCCCGACCCGGGAGAGTGTTTTCTCCTTTATCCCCTCCGGCATGGGTGAGGCCAAGAAGAATTCTTTCGCCTCCTCCCTCTCCTCAACCCTGCACGGGCCGTAATTCATGATCCCGGCGATCATCTCACTGATCTCTTCGGGAGCGGCCCCCGCATCGATGCAGAAGTCCGAGGCTGTCCTGTAAAACGGCATTCTTTGGGATATCAGTTCTGCAGCCTCATCGCAGACTGACTTTCCGGTAAGCGAGGGGCGGGTGCTCCCCGATATACGCATCCCGGCGGTTTCGGGAGAAATCCAGAGCATGAATACAACCGAATCCCTTCTCAGGTTCATTACATTTTCAGGATTTAGGACTGCCCCCCCGCCTGTTGCAACTATGCAGGGCTCCCGGGGCAGTTCCCTGATGACCTCCGATTCGAGTTCCCTGAACGCGGCCTCGCCCTCGTTCGAGAAGATCTCGTGGATGGGACACCGGGCCTCCGCCTCTACGATCGCATCCGTGTCATAAAAGGAAAGACCCGTCCTGTCAGATAGTATGGTTCCGGTTGTAGTCTTTCCCGAACCGCGAAATCCTGTAAGGACTATTCTTTTATTCAAAGTCCCGCCCTCTTTAAATCATCCCAGAAACCGGGGTATGACTTCCGGACGCAGCCGGGATCCTTTATCTTCATGCCCCCTGCACCAAGCCCTATAATTGCGCCTGACATCGCCGTCCTGTGGTCATCACGGGGATCGAGGATAAAACCATGAATATTTCCCGGTGTTATCCGGATCTCCCCTTCGACATACTCAAAACCCGCACCGCATCCCTTTACCATCCGCTCAATCGCACCGATGCGATCGCTCTCCTTGTAACGAAGGTGTGAGACTCCGGAGATCCTTGTCGGGCTGTCGGCAAAGACAGCCACTGCAGCGAGGGTCTGAACAATGTCCGGCGATGATGACATATTGATATCTATACCGGACAGCGGGCCTTCGCGGGAGACTGTAATGAAATCAGCTCTCTTCATCACACTGCAGCCCATGGCGGACAGTGCATCCAGGAAAACCCTGTCGCCCTGCACCGATCCCGGATTCATGTTTTCAACCGTAACTGTACCGCCGCATACTGCTGCGATGGCAAACAGGTAGGATGCTGAGGAGTAATCTCCCTCCACCCTGTATTTCCGGGGGATGTATATTCCCGGACTGACATGAAAACCATAATCTTCAAGCCTTTCGACATCTGCTCCAAAACTTCTCATAACCTCAAGCGTGATGTCGAGATAGGACTCCGAAGCAATATGCCCTTTGGGGATTACATTTTTTCAGATCCTAATGCTGCAAATCCGCCGTCAATTCTATCTTGCCATTC
>CAZPHR010000035.1:0-7883 GCA_964586475.1 uncultured Methanomicrobiaceae archaeon | reverse complement strand
GTCATGAATAGTCTTTCCAAGAATCTCATCTTTGGAAAGACCGACGAGTTCCTCGAAAGCCAGGTTGCAGTCATGATAGATACCCTGAACATCACGATAGAAAACAGGTGCGGGGATGGTGTCTTTTAAGGCCTGGACAAAATTGATCTCTTCAACCAGTTCCTGCTCCATCTTCTTCCGGTCGCTGATATCCATAATAACACCGACTATCCCGGCAACACTCCCGTCAGCCGCAAAGCGTGCAGTTTTTGAGAAGAGAACGTCGATAATCTCACCGCGGGAGTTATTTATCGCATACTCATAACGCTGGACATGAGGATTTTCAACGATCTTCTTATCCATCATTGAGTAATAATCGGCGAGATCCTTGTTGAAGAAATCATGGATAGTCTTTCCGATGATCTCATCCTTGGAAAGTTCCACAAGCTCCTCAAAAGCACGGTTGCAATCATGATAAACGCCATCGGTATCACGGTAGAATACAGGAGCGGGGACCGTGTCCATAAGAGCCTGAACATAGTTGAATTCCTTCTTAAGCTCCCTCTCCATCTTCTTCCGGTCGCTGATATCCACAATAACCCCCACGATTCCGTCAACAGTGCCGTCAGCCGCAAACCTCGCAGTCTTGGAGAAGAGAACATCAATTATCTCACCTTTTGAGTTATTTGCTGCATACTCATACTGCTGGACATGAGGATTTTCGACGATCTCCTTGTCCCTCTTTGCATAATGATCAGCAAAATCCTTTTCAAAGAAGTCATGGATCGTCTTTCCGATGATCTCATCCTTGGGAAGACCAACCAGTTCTTCAAAGGCACGGTTGCAGTCATGGTAAATACCCATGGTATCACGATAGAATACCGGGGCAGGCATAGTATCCATCAGGGCCTGAACATAGTTCACCTTCTCCTGGAGATCGATCTGCATAAGCTTCTGCTGGGTTACATCCCTTCCAACAGACTGGTACTCGATAAGTTTTCCCGAATCGTTGAATATTGCCCGGTCACTCCACTGCTGCCAGCGGACTTCCCCGTTAGGAAGAATTACCCTGTGCTCAATATCACCCACAGGAACATCAGGAGTCAGACTTGTGAAATGATACTTCAAATCACCCAGTTCATCAACAGGAACGTCATGATCAAGTTTCTCCCCAATCAGCGATTCGTATTTCCTGTCATAATAATTACAGAAAGCATCATTTGCAAAAATTATTGTACCATCCGGAAGGAACCGGCAGATCAGCTCGGTTTGACTTTCCACAACCGCACGATAGCGTTCCTCACTCTTTTTAAGTTCATGTTCAGCCCGTTTCCTGCTGACTGACTGACGGATCATATTTTCAAGTTCGGCAAACTGCGCCTTTGGTTTGCCTCCTTTCTGCAGGTAAAAATCTGCTCCGTTATTGATTGCTTCAATAAGGACGTCTTCACGCCCCCTGCCGCTGAATATTATAAAAGGGGTGTCTATTCCCATAGAACGCAGCTGCTTAAGAAATTCAATGCCGTCCATCTCCGGCATCTCATAATCAGATATTAAAACATCATATGAATTATTTCCGAGATCGGCTACTGCATCAACAGCGGAAGTAAATGTAGTTACATTGAACTCTCCGCTTTTTTCCAAAAATGCCTTGGTTATTTCGACAAGAGCAGGCTCATCGTCAACATGAAGTACCTTAATCAAGCCTGCCTCCCATTAAAGAACATTGTAGACATCACTAATTACAATGAGGTTAATTTTACCTGATAAATTGTTTAAAACACAAATATATATCTATATTTTGATTTTAACAGGTTTTGAAATTACTGCTCGCGGACAAGCATATATCCGCCAGCAGCAAGCAATATACCAAATAATATCGCCAGTAGCCCCATAAATTTTTCAACGATTATAGTGATCGCATCTATTGAAAAGGTCATCCCTATTCCAAGGATGATCAGGATTATTCCAATTATTAAGGAAATTGCACCAAGCCAGTCCATTTCTATCTCCTAAGATTAAAAGAGACAGAATGGTATTAATAATTTTTGAAACAGGATTGCAGGAATCAGTACCTGAAAATGCACATCAAATTCCCTTAAAATCCTCTGTTTCATTATTTTTAACATGAATTCCAATAATAATCTTATATGATGCAATTATCAGTGCAACGAATATCGGACCCATGATAAATCCAAGAACCCCCATTACTGCTATACCTCCAAAGAAAGCAATGAACATTAAAACACCGTTCACACTAGCCCTCTTACCCATTAAAACGGGCCTCAGCCACCAGTCAGGAATAGCACATAACAGAGGCCATGCAATACCCATTACAATTAACAATCCAGTCCAGTCAGAAATCGAGATTGTATATAGAGCCAGAAAGGCAATAAGAATAACAGGCCCAAAAACAGGGATAAGAGCAAGTATCGTCGAAAGAACAGCAAAAAACAGAATATGATCATAACCAAGAATATAAAATAAAGGGAAGGACAGTAAAAAAACTATAAATGCAACAGCTATGTGAACATTGAAAACCGCATATAACATATCCAATACAGATTTTTCATATAGTTGGATTGCAGATATCGCTGATTCGGGGATTTGTGATCTTATTTTATAATAAAAATCATCACCAAATACGAGGAAAAGGTACATTGAAAGAAATAATATCAGTATTTTTATTGCGACCAGCGGAGCCATAGTCAGAATCTTTAAAGCCCAACTCTGCGCAAACTCTACAATCTGCATAAAGAAGTCTGAAGCCACAATAAAAGGTCCTGAGATCGGTTGCAGGTTTCCATTCATAAAAACCGAATTAAGCCAAAAAATAATAGAGTATACAATTTCAAGAAAGAAATCGGAATTCTGAATGATCACTGCAGCTGCAATATAAAATGTCGCAGCAAAAAAAATGCAAATCCTGCAGTAATTACAGCTGCAGACAACCCACACCCCATAATATTGCCCAGGTACTTTTGCACAGGCATCAGTACCAGAGAAAATGAAGCGGAAACAATAAGGACACCGATTAAACTCCGGAAAGCCACAATAGCAGACAGAACAATAATGCTGATAATTAAGAATACTAACAACGCTGCCTTATCCGGCTTTTCTTGCATAATCAATAAAAGATAAAATCGTATATAATACGATTCCGGCCCCGATACATTAAGTAAAAACAATTGAATAGTGTTAATACCACAAGCTGACAGAAATTAAAGGGGAGTTTTAGCGATGATCCTTACAAATATGGAAATTATATCCCTTTTCTTTGTTTTTTATTTGCTCTTCATAATTTTTGCTCTTTGGAGAGTGAAACAACAGCAATCAGGGAGAATAAGGGACCGGGACGATATAAGAAAAGAAAAAAAATTCAAAGTCAGGTTTTTCAGGAGTCTTACCGAAGGATTCCAGCTGGAATCTATAAGAACCCTGGATGATATCATAAACATCTACGAAGCGACTGCGTCACTGAGTGACGAAGATATGAATTACCGTTATGGTCTTTCCAGGTACATGAGAGAATACCTTATTGCTCTTCTGTCCAAAGATGAAAAGATCATCCCAAAGACAACCAGTGAGGGAGAGATCCAGGAATGGAAAAAGATTCTCGATAGGATAATCTCCGAAAACGATGTTCAGACACCTTTTGCAGATCTTCCGCCTCTTGAGAGAAATATCCTGAATGATATTACCATATTCATGAAAAATAACGATCAGTTTCATGTAAGCGAGAAGCTTAAGGAGCTTTCACGGCTCATCAAATCAAGGGATGGAGAACTTAACAGGATTTATAAAAAGAACGACGGGTCAATCCAGATAGCAATATTCAGTGTTGTCATTTCCCTGATATTCGGGCTGGCTGCTATCTACCCGTATATCAAACCTTAAACCAAAACCGGATTAATTTTTTGGATAAAGAGTTGTTATCCTGTCAATTGTTAGTGGAGATATGCTGGAAAATGCAACAGTGCCATCCGGACTGATAAGCTCAAATGAAAAGGACTGTCTGCCCGATATTTCATATTCAGGAGACATATTAATGATTATCGTAGCATATTCACCGTTTTCAAGATATCCGGTTTCCACTGTTTCCCCCTGCTTGTCGACAATCCCCCATCTCCCTGAAGACGGCATATCAGTATAAACCGGATCCGATCTGTCAATCCTGAAAAGGTTCTCCTTATCAGACCATATGACGGAGATTTTAGAGAGATCAAGAACCGATCCGGAACCATATCTCTTCCCTATAGTTACAATAAGTGACCCGATCTTACCCGAGCTTTCATTTTTACACCCAAAAACCTGATTTTCTATTGTTATAGGAGATGATGAAGTCTCTACCGCCGTATATATTGTCTGCTGGGATTTCTGGATTGAAAAAAAACCCGCACCAAGGATAACGTATGAAAAAACAGATGCAATTACGATAAAAGCCATCAGTACTATAGCTGCCTCAAGACCGGTGAAGCCCTCATTGCCGGGCCGCATAATCTTCCCCATAACCCAGTATTAATATATAATTCGAAATGTATAATATTTGCTTAAAATGACACTTAAATGATTAAAGTAATAATCGGGGTGGACAATGAAAACAAACCAACCTTTTTTAGATAAACAAATTAATCATAATACATGGAGAAAGTCGAATCGCTCAGGGGCGTTCCCGGAATGCTCAGACCCTTTAAAGAGTATGTTGCATCGCTGAACCTTAAAGAAAAAGATCAGATCGTCTTTTATGGCTGCCCGGGAACCTGCACCCCGTTTGTAGAACTTCTGGGTTATGCAATACGGGACCTGAAAAATGAAATTGTATTCGTTCCTTTCCTTGACGAAAAAAAGGCAGTCACTCTTGTTAACAAAGCAGATATCGGCCTGCAGGCATCTTCTGCACCGGAAAAATTAAAGCCGTCACTGATTGTCATCATGGGTGGCCTTGCAATGCCCAATGTCCCTGTTTCTGCAGAGGATGCTAAGAACGTTACAAACAAATATGATTCAGGAATTGCCGGAATCTGCTTTATGAGTATGTTTGAAAAAGAGAAATGGACAGATCTCTTCGATTTTGAGATGATAATTGATGCAGAGATCGATCCCGTAGATATCTGGAAAAAATAAATCAGGCTTTTTCAAGGCTGAAAGAAAGCCTGAAACCCTTATTTTTCCCCTTTAATGATGATTTCCCGATAACAGGGCTGGTCCCATATCTCTCCAGGAGTTTGCAGACAATATACAGGGAAAGACCTGTACTCTTTAATTTATACTCCGCCCCCTCATCTTCACTAAAACAAAATATCAGCGAGTTCTTCTCCTCAGACGGAAGACCAGGCCCATCATCATCAACATGGATGATATATTTGTCTCCTTTATCCTCAACACTCACGGCTATCCGTACATCCATCCCACCTGTCCGGATACTGTTTCCAAAGATATTTGCAAATACATCCTGGAGAAGGTTGTCAGCCCGGACCTTTGCCCCGGTTTCAGTGTAGCTTATATCCACATGTGAATAATGGCCAATGCCCTCCATTACTGCATTATCAAGAGAGATAACAGCCGGAACAGACTCCTTTGTCTTTAGTCTTCTTACTGCACTTACGGACTGAATAATCTGGAAACTTCTCTCTGCAGCAAGAACAATGCCTTTTGCATATTTTTGTGTAGTTTCCTCATCGGAATTTTCAAGAAGAGATGCATAGCCAAGTATCACATTATTATGATTGTTCAGGTCATGGGACATGACATCAAGGTAAAGGTTGGCTTCTTCATTGGCCTCGAAAACCTCTTTTTCAGCAGCCAGTTGCTCATTAAGAGCCATTATTGCCCTATCCTTCATTTTCCTGTATGCCTCTACCTCTTTTTTCAGGTCAGAAATATTCTCAACAACAATAAGGGCATACCTTTCATCTCCTCCCCCGGACTGATAGGGTACAATTGAAGTTCTCTGTTCCATGGGCCCGAATGAGGATTGGTCTTCAGAAATTATGGATATTCCAAGTCTGGAAGTAAATACCTGGGGAATATTCCTGAATATTGAATCATTTAATCTTTCAATAAAGACTTCATCATCAAGATGAGGGAGCGCCCCTGTGAGCGGCCTGCCAACAATATCTTCTCCGGATAAACCAGTCCACAGTTCAAGCTGGCGATTCCATAATTTTATTATAAGCTCTTCATCTACTGCAAAAACCCCTACGGGAAGATTCATCAGCACAGTAAAATTTTCCTGAATAATCATAACACCCCCAAAAAAATTCAGGCCTGCCGCACACAGCTGAGCAGATGTTCAAGAGAACCAACCCCAAGGATCATAACAATATTGCCGGATATCTCAAGATCCTTGATAGTAAAATCCGCACGCCCGATAATAAGATATTCCTCTTTAAAACTCTGACAATCCCTGATGAGAACCTTTGGTTCAGATTCATTATAAACAGGAATGGAATATGAAAGAGTGCTCTTTAAGACATTGCTGATAGAGCCCATCACCCCGCTTACAAGAATATTTCCCACTTCCTTCAGGACTTCAACCTTCATCCCGTCGAGTTCGGGGGAGCCTTCTAACTCCCCGGTAACAGCCATAGCGAGCTTGGCCGCACTATCCTGGGGAAAAACAATTGCCGTCCTTCCTGAAAAAGAGCCTGAATAATCAAGACTGACGGTTGCAACATCTTCATTAGAATCACTGCTGAAAAACTCATCAAATCTGTCAACAGGAAGCACCCTGACATCGGGGATACTCAATGTGACATGAGAACGTGTAATTTTGTTGAGCATCCCCGCTGAACGCCCTATTCCAATATTGATGAGTTCACGAAATGCATCAATATCCTCTTCAGTGATCTCAACGCTCATCTTTTCATCCTTCATGCACAAATTCTGAGATTTTAGCAAGCAGTTCTTCCCTAACAACAGGTTTGGTCAGAAAACCTGATGCACCAAGTTCCATGCATCTTTCCTTTGTTGTATCCTGAATATCCGAAGTCAGCATGATTACAGGAATTTCAAGCTTCAATCTTCCTGCCTCCTCGAGAAAATCAAACCCGCCTGAATCCGGCATATAGAGATCAAGAAGAACAAGATCCGGTTTCTCTTTTAAGACGGCTTCCATTGCTTCCGCCCCGTTGCCGGCTTCAATATAGCCGTAACCGTGATCTTTTAATATTGAGATAATTATATTCCTCTGAAATCCCGAATCATCGGTTACGAGAATATTGACCATACTTATCACACCTATTGAGTTTATTTATATAATTATTCTATAAAGGTATACTCTTTTATTCCGGAAATGAGTGATTGCAGAATTTATTAAATAATCTCAAACCAGTTCTCTTCGTGCAGATATCAGGTTATATCACAGGATATCAACATTTTTAGCCTGAATTTTCAGATTAAGGGAAATAAAAAAGATTTAGATGTATGGGTTGCGAAGACCCTTTCCGACACCAAAGGAGGCACGCTCCTCAACTGTCTTCTTGTTCTTGTCAATCTTGCCTGTTGCAAGTTTTGTGACAAGGTCAAGACCGGGTTTTACGCTTGCGATGTCCTTTGTCTCGAAGTAGCCTGCTGCTACTGCCTTTGACCAGACATCGTCACCCTTCTTTGTGCGGACAAAGACTGTGCTCCATCCGTCAGGACTGCCGACAGACCCTGTTGATACATCAGCAAGGTTTGCCACGTAGTCAAGACATACACCACAGCCGGGCTGCTCATACTTGTGTGTTGCACTGAGTGGAATCTGTGAAACAGCTCCACGCTCGGTGTACACTGTAAACTTGCCCTTTCCGATGTCCATCTTTACAGTGGATTCCATCTTTGTATTACAGTGGTCCTCGACAATTGACTCAAGACCCATGTATGGGAAGTTTTCCATGCAGAAGATACCGATTGCAAGTGCA
>CAZPHR010000034.1:5074-7932 GCA_964586475.1 uncultured Methanomicrobiaceae archaeon | reverse complement strand
AAGAGCGTGAACGTGGTATTACCATTGATATTGCTCACAAGAGGTTCGACACAGACAAGTTCTACTTTACAATCGTAGACTGCCCCGGGCACCGTGACTTCATTAAAAACATGATCACAGGTGCATCACAGGCAGATGCAGCTCTCCTTGTTGTCGCAGCACCTGACGGCGCAATGGAGCAGACAAAGGAGCACGTTTTCCTTTCAAAGACACTTGGTATCAACCAGCTTATCGTTGGTATCAACAAGATGGATGCATCAAAGTACGACGAGAAGCGCTATGAAGAGGTCAAGGCACAGGTCAGCGACCTTATCAAGATGGTTGGATTCAACCCTGCAGAGGTTCCGTTCATCCCGATGTCTTCATTCGTTGGCGACAACATTGCATCAAAATCAGAGAACACACCCTGGTACAAGGGACCTATTCTGCTTGAGGCACTCAACGATCTTAAGGCACCCGAGATCCCCACAGGCCTTCCGTTCCGCCTTCCGATCCAGGATGTATATTCAATTTCAGGAATTGGAACAGTTCCTGTTGGACGTATCGAGACAGGTATCATGAAGAAGGGAATGAAAGTCTCATTCATGCCTGCAAACAAGACCGGTGAGGTCAAATCAATCGAGATGCACCACGAAGAATATGCTGAGGCAAAGCCCGGTGACAACGTTGGTTTCAACGTCCGTGGTATCGGAAAGAATGATATCCGCCGCGGAGATGTCTGTGGTCCTGAGGAAGCACCTCCGTCGGTAGCAGAGGAATTCACAGCACAGATTGTCGTTCTCCAGCACCCCAGTGCAATCACAGTCGGATACACACCTGTATTCCACTGCCACACAGCACAGGTTGCATGTACTTTTGTGGAACTCCAGAAGAAACTTGACCCGCGCACAGGTCAGGTAAAGGAGGAGAACCCGACATTCCTTAAGGCCGGAGATGCCGCAATCGTCAAACTGCGCCCTGTCCAGCCTCTTGTCATTGAGAAATTCAAGGACATTCCACAGCTTGGAAGGTTTGCAATTCGTGATATGGGTTCAACAATCGCGGCCGGTATGTGTATAGACATTGACCTCAAAGATATGAGATAATCTGGTTCTCAATATTTTTTTTGGTGAACAGAAATGCAAAAAGCAAGAATTCGTCTTTCCGGAACCGACTTTGAAAAAGTCGAAATGGTTTGCGACCGTATTAAAGAAATTGCAGAAAGAACAGGCGTAAACCTGGCAGGTCCGGTACCTCTTCCCACAAAGAAGCTTGTCGTACCTATTCGCAAGAGCCCTGATGGAGAAGGGACGGCGACATGGGATCGCTGGCAGATGCGTGTTCACAAGAGACTAATCGATCTCGATGCAGACGAGCGTGCACTCAGGCAGCTGATGCGCATTCAGGTCCCCAAGGACATCGGCATTGAGATAGTTCTCGAGAATTAAACAGGAGGCGGCATTTGAGAGCCGCAGAATTAACCTCTCAATTAAAAGGTTTTTTCACTTTTGAGAGGACTCTTGTTCTGATATTTTTGGCAGGCCTTTTGCTTAGGCTTGCGTTCCTGGACCTGAAGCTTTTCCATCACGATGAGGCTATCCATTCATGGTTTGCTTGGAGGCTTCTGACACTGGGCCAGTACAGTTATGATCCGGTTTATCACGGGCCTTTCCTGTATTACATTACTGCGGGTTTCTTTTCATTATTTGGGGCAAATGAGCTTACTGCAAGGTTTATTCCTGCAATAATCGGAAGTACCCTTTGTCTGTTTGTATATCCCATATACAGGCTTGGCTACCTGAACAGGATACAGTCAATAGTTGCTGCAGTGTTCATTGCAATATCTCCTGATCTCGTTTATTTCTCGAGATTCCTGAGAAATGATATCTTTGTGGTATTCTTCACACTGGTAATCCTCGTTGCGACATTGTATTATATTGAGAGAGGCAGGCTCCGTTATGCCCTTATTGCCGGAGCCGCTGTAGGTCTCGGGATGTCCTGCAAGGAGAATATGCCGATAGTCGTCCTGATATTCGGGGCGTTTCTCTTTTATCTCATATATACCGGGAAATGGAAACTCCCCCGTCTGTGGGTCCGTGATCTTGCATGCGCAATTATCATTGCCCTTGGGATCATGGCGGTTTTTTACTCGTCATTCGGGGCTGTACCCGAGATGCTCTCTACCGGTTGGATTGATGCGATAGAACACTGGACCTCAATGCACCAGGAGCAGAGACTCGGCGGACCGCCGTATGTGTATATACTGCTGTTTGTTCTCTACGAACTGCCTGTGTTCATACTGGCAATTTATTCGGTTTACAGGTTTTGCCTTGACGGGCGAAGACCGCTGAAGAAAGCGGATATTCCTGAAGGCATTGTCGAGGCGGAGTTTACTGGAGATCTGCCTGATGGTGGATTTGAGGAGGTTGTGCATGAAGGAAGCATCCCCCGGGATGTCGATACTGTTGCAGCCATTGGTTCAGATGTTCAGGAAACACCAACGGCGCCGGTTAAGGAAATAGTGCCCCGGCAGGAGGAAAAAGTTCCTCTCCCTGTTGATAAAAAGACCGAATTTGCAAGATTCTGTATATTCTGGATGATTGCATCGATTGGAATATATGCATATATAGGAGAGAAGGTCCCGTGGCTTATTCTTCACCAGCTGGTGCCGATGATATTCGTATCTGTCTTCTATATTGATACGTGGAAGAGATGGGTCCCGGTGATCGCATCAATATTCCTGATAGTGATGACCCTTCATGTAGCCTTCACTCCGGCGGATATCAACGAACCGATTGTCCAGGTACAAAACTCCGAAGACTTAAAGGAGATCTTTGCAATGATAGATGCTGCTGATCGCGTCGCCGTTGACTTTGACG
>CAZPHR010000034.1:0-5064 GCA_964586475.1 uncultured Methanomicrobiaceae archaeon | reverse complement strand
AGGAAACAATTCGAAATCATAAAAAATACCATCAAACGGTTAAAAACCCTTGAAAAGATGGCCTATCGCATGGTATTATTATAGTGATGAAGGGAAGAAAGTCAGTTATGTGACCGAGATGAATAATAATACGGCTTTTCTTAAAAGCGGGGATTTTGATGTAATTATCGCCCATGATGGCAAGCACCTTTCGATGCCCGGTTATGATAAATATACTTTTAAGAAGAGCTACTGGTTCTCAGTCTACGACAACATGGACCGGTTAATCCCGTACTACTTCCTCAGGGACGGGAAGGTTGGCAGTCTTAATTTCGATGTGTTCGTGAGGAATAGTAGTTGAATATTTGAATAGAATTCCTTTTGGCAGGGAAGGGGAAGTTCACCTTCCCTGAAATCCTCCCCCTTCTCAATAATCTGATCTTCTCAAATCTTATTTCATATTACATCCATATTTTTATGTGTCAGGATCAATCTTTCATCAGGATAATATAACATGGATGCGGGAAAGGCAGAATGGCTTTGGCAGTGTACAATACCAGATAAAACCGAACTTCAGGAGCATACACTGAAAACTGAACGCTGCATTATTGTCGGAGACCGGTGTACGATAGATTATGGTTTAAAGGGCGAAGAGATACTCATCAGTGAATTATGTAAAATAAACGGGAATGTCAGCTCTGACGGAGACCTCAGGCTTGATAACTGGTCTGAAGTTACTGGTGATATATATGTAAACGGTGATGCATTCCTTGGTGAAGGTGTCAGGGTCAGCGGAAAACTTGTGGTTGAAGGGGATCTCGATCTGGGGGACAATGTACAGATTGATCAGGGTTTTGAAGCAAGAGGCTGGATATCCATCAGAAATCCCATGCCCGTAATCACTTATATCCTTCTCTACCTGATAACCCTTCTCGGACTCGAGAAAGAAGAGGAGATCTCTGATTTTTTCCAGGATCTGATGGAAGAGGATGAAAATGAAAAATCGGTACCTCTTGTCATTCCTCCTCATTCAATTCTAAATATGGAAATCTTTTCTTCACCTGGAAAGATGACGATTGGGAAGGAATGTCGCCTGCATGGAAATATCAGGGCCAAGACAATTACAATTCATGAAGGATGCACAATATTTGGAAGCCTCAGCGCTGAAAAAGACATTATGATTATGGAGGGGAATTCAGTCCATGGCGGTGTCTCGTGCACCGGAGGCAATGTGGAGATGAAGAGAGGTTCACATGTGTTGGGGGACGTGTCCTGCAATAATCTGGTTATCGATGAAAAATCACGTCTCGACGGGGTTATTGTAGCCCCGGGCGGTGTCAAAATAGGGAGAGAAAAATGAGAATAATGGAGATATTTGAGATAGACGGATGTAAGTGTATAGAACCAACGCTAATGGACCATCTTGAAGACGGATATACCGGTATGGCGACTGCTATGGCAGCCAACGAGGCAAGACTACTGATAGATGAGAAAGAGGACCCCATAGCTCTAGCTCTAAATGATTCAGGGAAATGGTTCGTATCTTCATATCTCTTCAGGGATGCGAATATTGGTATTATTGAGAAATTCGAGGAGTCCGGAGGAGATATATTTCAGGAGAGAAGAGAGGAATATGCCTGCTCGGTAAGGGAATATTACTGCCGGGATTTAATTCAGGATTTCCCAGATGTACTTGAGGACAACAGGCCCGGAAGAGATCAGCTTATTATTGAACTTCTTGAGGAGGTTTTTGGCAGTAAATGTGGAAATATCAGGACTGCAACTGATTTCTGCTGTGGTTCCGGTGTAGCTACTTCTGTCCTTAAAGGGATGGGCAGGGAGACCCTGTCGTTTGACCTTGATGCCACTCTCCTCTCCCTCGGCCTGCAGAAAGGAAGGCTTGATCCCCGGTGGACAATGTGCATTGACGGAAGGGCAGCCTCGCTTTTTTGTCCTGAATCCGATGTCTGCATTGCATTGATGATGGGAGATATTAATAATATCAATTACAGTATGTGGGAGAGTATGACAGAAGAGATCCTTGCAATCGGCAGGAAATCCCTTATATCTGTTGCAACAGAGGAGGAATCCAAAAGAGTTGAAGGATGGCTGAAAGATGAGGGTAAGGACGTAACTGCATACGAAAACAAACGCGATCCGATTTATGATCGTTTTGTGCTGATCGCAGAGTAAATCCTTTTTATTCAGCAATTTTTTTTAGTAATTTCATTGCAAATGTTCTGACATTCGGGTCGCCTGTATTTGCAGCTATATCTTCCAGGCAGGGTACTGCATCTTTTCCTATTTTGAGCAGAGCATATTCAGCCTTCTTTCTGATAGTAGTGTTCGTGTCCCCAAGTGCGAGAACCAGCGGCTGTATGGCTTCTTCGCCGCCGATCTTATCAATCATATCAATTGCATTGATTCGGGACTCCGGGTTCTGGTCATTCAGCAATTCTGCAAGAATTCCTATCGCCTGTTCACCAATTCTTTCAATCTCATCCCAGCTCTCTTTGGCGACAAGGTAATAGATAATGTCTCTCTCAGTCTCGGGGACCCAGGATAATGCTTCAAGCGCATATGCGATGTTGGTCCTGTTGTATCTTCCGGAGGTCATTGCATCAAGAAGGGAGGGTATCGCTTCACTTCCTGAGTTTTTAAGCGCCTCTACTGCCTTTTTGCACATGAAATGATCTTTTGAGTCGAGGACCGAGATCAGGGTGTCTGTCGCCTCAGGATCACTGAAATATCCGAGTGATACTATGGCAGCACTTTTCACTCTCGAGTTTTCATCATTTATTACAGCATAAACGAGTGCATCAAGGCCTTTTGCATCTCCGATGAAGCCGAGAGATTCTGCAGCGACCATCCTTACAATCGGATCTGTTTCCTCGTATAATACATCGCAGAGTGCACTGATGGTCCTCTCCTCTGGTATTTTGGCAAGATTCTGTGCAAGTATGATCTTGACTGAGGGTCTTCCCGCTTTCAGCTCTTTTATCATGCTCTTTACTGCCGGGTCGCCCATCCCGGTAAGAAGTTCGGCGACAAGATTCTGGAATTCAGGATTCTTGTCATCGATCGAATCGATGAGTGGCCTGATTGCCTCGTCTCCAAGCATTGCAATATTCTCGACCGCCTGCATCTGGACCATAGTATCGCTGCTTCTGAGTTCTTCGATAAGCTTTCCAACCTTTGTTTTAGCCTTTGCAGGAACTGCTTCTGCAGGTTTTGCGGCTTTAACAGCTCCCGGGCCCTCTCCAATATATTCCAGTGCTTTATTCCTGACTTTTTCATTACTGTCAGCGGTAAACTCAAGGAGTACTTCCTTTGCCATCAGATCTTCGATTCCTGCAAGGACTACGATCATTCCGTTCTTCTCGATCTCGTTGCCCTGGATTCTTATCCGCCGTGCTTCATCCATGAGGGAATTGAACATCTGGTCACTCATGCTGCGCAGGGTTAATACAGCACAATTTCTGACATCATATTCGCTGTCATTGAGCATTCTGACAGCAAGGGATATTGCAAGCGGGTCTGTGATCCTGCCAAGGGATTCAAGGGCCGTAATCCTTGCTACCAGATCACTGCTCTCAAGGGCTTTTTTGATGTACGGGAGCGAACTGTTTCCCATCTTTGAGACTGCCAGTGCCGATTCCTTTCTAAATCCTTCATTTGGATCAGAGAAGCATTTTATCAGTGATGGTATCGATTTCGGTTCTTTTATCATTCCAAGTGAATGGGCGGAGGCCATCCGGATGTTTGGATTCTGATCTTTCAGTGCTTTAGCGAGATATGGTGCCGCCTTGCTGCTTTTGATATCTCCGAGGCACTCTATGGCAGCAATCCTCACACTATCCTTTTTGTCCAGAAGAAGATAGAGGAGACATTCTGTCGCTGCAGTCCCGTTCTGCTTCAGATTTTCAACCGCAGCTGACCTGACAATATCATTTGGATCAGAGAATGCCTTTGAAAGCCTCTCCGCCCTTTCCCCCTCGACCCCACAGCCGTTTAGTTTTGCAATCCAGAACTGTTCTGTTCTGGTATCCTTTGAGGGCATTGTCGCCTGCTGTCTCTTCAGCTGCTCTTCGATGGATTCGTCTTTTGTCTCCTTTTTCTGCGGTGTCTTTTTCTTATCCGCACTCTGTGAATCCTTCTCCTTTATCTTCGCTGCAGCCTCAATTGCAGCTTTCTTTGTGAGAGCATCCTCACTCTTCATGGCGTTGTTTATTGCGGCATATCCGATACTGCCCATGGCCCTCAGCACCTCGGTGCACTTTAACCTTATTCCCGGGTTCTGGTCGGAAAGCCCTTTTATAAGGGTAGGGATTGCTTTATCCCTCATCTGGACAAGATCTGTCCATCTCTCCTTTACCATCAGGTATCTTGCCTTTTCTTCACTGTTTGCAGGCTTCCAGCCGGCTCTTTCAAGTGACCATGCAGCTTCTACCCGCACATATGAATCCTCATCATCGAGGGCCTTTACAAGATATCGCAGAAGTCTCGGGTCATTGATCTCGCCTCCGGCTTCGACAGCCGAGAGCCTTACGCCTGCGTCATTATCGTTTAAGAGGGCGACAAGGGGTTTTAGGATCTCATCCGATTTTATTTTTTTAAGGATTGGAGCTATCTTTTTCCTGATCTTTGGATCTGGATTCTTCAGGTCTCCTGCTAATGCAAAAATCGCGTCATTTCCTGTTTTACTAAGATTTTCATAATCCTCAAGCCCGTAATAGTATAATGCCGCCTGTCTCTTTGTCGATGGTTTCCATTTCATATTTGAGAGTGATTTGGCTGCCTGTCTGCTGACTTCGGGATTTTTGTCTTCAAGAGTCTGAACAAGGAGTTGCGTCACCTCATCTCCGAGGTAATCCAGGTACCCAAGAGCAAGTGCAGCACCTCTTCGGGCTTTATAATTTTTATCTTTCAGGGCTTCTTTGAGTGGTTTTATTGCTTTATCTCCGTTTTGACCGATTGCACGGGCAGCACCGTCACGAACCCTCTCTTTGCCTGTAATGAGAAGTTTCATAAGTGTCGGGAGCGCAGGTTCCCCGTATGTCCCGAGAATTTCAGCCGCACCTGTCT
>CAZPHR010000033.1:0-8065 GCA_964586475.1 uncultured Methanomicrobiaceae archaeon | reverse complement strand
GAGATCCCGCCGGTATGATCTTCTGTTGAGAAACGTTTCGCTCTCACGGGAGATGGGTACGAATGTCGAAATGGCCCTCAATTATCTCCAGGTTGCCAGGGTTATGGAAAGGGCCGGGGATCAGGTTGTAAAAATAGCTGAAAATGTCCTTACTCTTATGTTTATTTCGATGGAAAGGAAGATGCTGGACATCATTCAGTCGCTCTCCGTTGAGGCCATGTCAATATTTGAGTCTTCGGTCAGATCCTTCTTTGAAAGGGATCTGAAGGTGACAAACGATACTCTGGAGAGAGTTGGGAAGTTTAGTGAGAAGTGTAACCAGGCCAGCCATGAGCTGTTTGATGTCGAAAGGCCGGGCATCGTGCACGTGGGGTATATAATTGAGAACCTCAAACGTGTGGCTGAGTATTCAGGAGTGATCTGCGAAACTTCAATCAATTTCTATGTGATGACGAGTGAGTGACCAATCCAGGTCCATATCTTCATTTTTTGCTATATAGTAATATATAAAATATAGATGAGCTAAATTGCATTTTAGGTAAACTATAAATCATTGGCTACTCGATTTATGATTATGACAGATGTTTCGAAGATGCTTGAAAGGATTGAGGCAGACAGAGTAAAGTTTATCCGCCTCCAGTTTTCAGACATCGAGGGGCAGATTAAAAATGTAGCAATTCCTGTAAGCCAGGCTGAAAAAGCCCTTACTGACGGGGTTGGTTTTGATGGCTCTTCGATTGAGGGATTTGCACGTATCGAAGAGTCCGATATGGTTCTTAAGCCGGACATGGATACCTATTCACTCCTTCCATGGAGGCCTGACAATGCAAGGGTTGCAAGGTTCATATGTGATGTATACAAGCCGGACGGAACTCCCTTTGAGGGCGATCCAAGGTATATACTGAAAAAGACACTTGCACGTGCCTCTGAGATGGGTTACGTATTCAATACGGGTCCTGAGATGGAGTTCTTCCTGTTTAAGATGATCAATGGTGGGCGCTCAGTACAGTTGCAGGATTATGGAGGATATTTCGATCTTGCACCCACAGATCTTGCAGAGGATGTCCGTCGTGATATTATTATAAATCTGATGGATATGGGCTTTGATATCGAAGCCTCCCATCATGAGGTTGCAGAGAGTCAGCATGAGATTGACTTCAAATATGCAGACGCTCTCAAAACTGCAGACAATGTCGTTACATTCAGGTTCGTAACAAAGACGATTGCTCTGATGAACGGTCTCCACGCAACTTTCATGGCAAAACCTGTCTATGGGATAAATGGCAGTGGCATGCATATCAACTGTTCACTCTTTAAAGACGGGAAAAATGCATTCTATGATCCTGAAGCGCCTCTCCAGCTCTCAAAGACTTCAATGCAGTTCATTGCAGGGGTTCTTAGTCATGTAAAGGGTATAACCCGTATTGCAAACCCTACTGTAAATTCCTACAAGAGGCTTGTGCCCGGGTATGAAGCTCCTGTGTATGTTGCATGGAGCGCTTCAAACAGGACCGCTCTTATACGTGTCCCTGCACCCAGGGGCAACTCGACACGTATTGAACTCAGAAGTCCTGATCCTACCTGTAATCCCTACCTGACCTTTGCAGCAATTCTTGCAGCAGGTCTTGACGGTATAGAAAAGGATATGGAGCCTCCGGCAGGTTCGAACAGGAACATCTTCGAGATGTCTGAAGACCAGCGTATGAAGGAGCACATTGATACCCTGCCCGGGGATCTCTTCGCCTCGAACAAGTCCCTTGTTGATGATGATATTATCTGCAATGCTCTTGGGGCTCATATCGTTGATGGACTAAACACGATTGCCAGGATCGAATGGGATTCCTTCAGGACAAATGTTCACCCCTGGGAAGTTGAAAGATATCTTACAAAATACTAATATCTTTTTTCAGCATTACTCTGCCAATCAAAGCGGTTAAGTGCAATAATAATCTATATTTTCTATATTGTTCCTGAATTGCATAATTTCAGGATCCTGACTGGGAAAATATAGGAGACTGCCGCTTCCAATGAGTTTTATTAGATCTGAACGAAAATGCATTGAAATTCTCAGAATTCTCAAGGAGCACCATGAGCCTGTGGGTGCCAAGAGACTCTCAGAACTAATGGGTGACAGGGGTTTTGTCCTGACCGACAGGGCTGTTCAGTATTATCTCAGTTACCTTGACGATATGGGATTCACAAGAAAGGTGGGCAACCGGGGTCGTCTTCTGACATCAAAAGGAATTTCTGAGACTGAAAGGGCACTTGTCGATGAACGGACCGGTTTTATTATATCCCGACTTGAAAGGCTTGCATTTAAAAGTGATTTCAATCCTGAGACGGGCCGTGGGAATGTGGGGTATAACCTCTCCGTTGTTCCAGAAGAACAGGCTGATGGGGTGTCAAAGGCTTTTGATGAAGTTATCGAATCCGGATACAGCTTTTTTTCAGGATATAAAATGGTCGATTCCGACTCGCGTATTCCTTCCGGTCATGTGGGTTTTCTGACGATATGCAGCATAACCATGGACGGAGTTCTCCAGAAGATGGGCGTTCCCGTGCGAATGGCATATGGGGGGGTAATTGATGTTGAGGGTGGAATTCCCCTGGGTTTCTCCAATCTTATCGGCTACAGGGGAACAACAATCGATCCTCTTTCTCTTTTTATCAGTTCGAAGAATACCTCTATCGGGCAGGCATGCAGTGAGAAGAATGGATCTTTTCTTGCAAATGTGCGCCAGGTTCCGGAAGATGCTGCAGAAATAGTTGCAGAAGGATCGAAGATGATGCGTGAGTGTGGATTTCTCTTCCCTGTCGCTACAGGAAGTGGTGTTTTGAACACGCCTGTTGATTCATGCAGAATATCTCTGGTAGCCTACAGTGGGATGAATCTCATTGGAAATGCGGTTGAGAAGGGTTTTAATCTTAAAAATGAGATTGGGGCGGGAAATATTCCCTTTAATTCATTTCAATAATCACTGATATAGCTGAATTCTGATATATCGATAAGGCCTTTCATTGAGTTTATCTCTATCCATCTTCCAGTCTCCATAATTGCAGCGGCAGGATTTGTTCCGCCTACCATTGCAATCCCAATATAGTTTGGTGTAACCGGTACTCCGAGAAGGGCCGTATTTGGAACTCCTATGTCCAGAACTCCGGTGATACCCTTGTCATTCAGGTCGTCCAGAACGCCAAATATCTCAGATTCCGCTTCCATGTGGCATTCCCTCAGGTTTGCAGTAATTGTACCGTTTCCATTATGGATCACTTCCTGTACTGAAGTGGTGCCATGTGATATCATTACTGAGATGGGATCGATTGTTGTGGATTCGTATCTTATCATTGCGGTGAATCTTCTTGGGGTCATATCCGTTACTTCCACAAGTCCGCCCCCTATCGGGTTTAGGGGAACGCCTTTTCTGTAAAGAAGTGCATCCAGAGTGAGGCTGCAGATGGTAACAATGCCTGTATGGTCTTTTGGAATCGTATAATCTCCAAAAATATTTCCTGATTCGGCAAATCTGACCCTGTCTCCCAGGCATAGTCCTGCGTGAAAGACTTCATTGTAGATATCGATTGCATAGTCAAGATCTTCTGATTTAATCAGGGAAATATTGTAGATGACCTTGCCTGTGTTTTCTTCCGGGTCATAGGTCACTTTTATTGCATTCTCTTCTATGCGGTTATTGATAAATCTCAGTTGTCCGGTCATTTCTCTCCCCTTAATTCTGTTTTTAGATATTCTTATGAAATGAAAAAAAACTATGTATTTTATAACCTGATTTTGTAGGGTGCAAGTGGTTTTAATCCTTTGAACTGTTGTTATACATACTTTTAACCTTCATCCTGTCATATTCTGGGCTATAGTACCTTTTATATTATCGGTACTGTATTGTTATTCATTGGGCAATTGAAGATTGCAGAATTTATGGATTGTGACTGAAATGAAAGAGATCAGAAATGAAATTAATTATGCGGAGATATCCGGCAGGATAGTTGAAATCCTGAATCTTCCACAGTCTCCTGTGGCACTGAAATTTGCAAAGTCGGCTGAAGGGATACCTGAAGGTGTTCCTGAGATTGGGGAATCTATGAGACACTGTGGAATGGTTTCCAAAGCGGCAAGAGAGGGAAAGATATTCTATGCAACAGCCGATAAGCACCAGTGTATGGGCGGGGCCTGGGCACTGGGTTTAAAGGAACTATCGGAATCTCTTAAATCGGGAGAGTTCTATTATAAACTCGGAAAATTCAATTCCTGGGCAGCATGTATGAGGACGATAAGCAGGGTGCCCCACATCGAAGCACCGGGGGGAAGCGACAGGCCGGTAACATATGCAACGGTGTATGCGCCTCTTGAAAAGACTCCTTTTGATCCGAATGTCGTTTTAATAATCGCAAAACCAATATCGATGCTGAAACTGGCACAGGCCTGTCTTTACAAAGGCGGTGGAAGGCTGTTTTCTGAATTTGCAGGAATACAGTCTGTTTGTGCCGACACAGGAGCATACCCGTATCTGACAGGCAAAGCGAACTTCTCACTTGGATGCGACGGTTCGAGGAAGTTCTCCGGAATCGATGATGAATATATGGTCATGGGTATTCCTGCAGAGATGCTGCAGGAGGTTGCAGACGCACTTTTGGTTGTAGTCGAAGCCCCCGGTTCAAAATAATTATTCATATGAAAAGGATAAAGTCCCTTGCACTGGTGGATCTGCTGGCACTTGTTACACTGGTGTTTATGGCGGGTTCGGGACTGGTACTGTACCTGTTCTGGCCGACAGGAAGCGGCGGACAGGGAAAAAATCTTTTTTATGTTAGTGATTTTTTTGGGCTCAATCACCAGCAGTGGGTGCTGGTTCACGACTGGTCGGCCCTTGTTTTTATAATTCTTATGGTGATACATCTCGCGATGCATTACTGTTTTATGAGAAATATTATCCAAAACCTAAAAAAATAGTTTATTTCAATTGATTATTTTCCGGCCGCAGGCTGGTTATCACAATAGTGCAAATCCCTGAGGTCAGGGCGTGTTCACGAAGTGAACTTGCGCAAGGGTTGCCAATCGAAGGGGCTTTGCCTCTTTTGAAACCCATGAAAATTATATGATATTTCAGTTGTTCTCTGCCGATGGGCTTATGCCCTCTTTCTAAACTCTGGGAATTCAATCGTTCAATCAGGGATGACTATGAAAAAATTATTTTCTCTCTGCCTTTTTCCCGGCAAGTTTCTCTATCGGGGCGGGATCGTAAACATCTGTAAATACCAGTCTGCCATTCCTTACTGCAGAATCTACAAAACCCTGTCCTTCCTTGTTTCTGATAATGATTGTAGTAAAGCCCTCTTTGCTTCCGATTGATCCTGCAGAGATGTCGGAATCGACGGCGGTGAAGTCGGTGCAGTGCAGGCATCCGGGCCTGATACAGTCTTCAATATCTTTCAGAGATAATGATTCTGTTTTATTGTTGTTCATCCTAATCTCAAGCCGGCCTTTTACATCAAAACCCCTGATGTTCCATGGTTCGATGTCGAGCTCTGACTTCAGTTTATCCTGGACCAGTTTCCCGTAATCGAATGTCTCTGTACAGAAGAGGCCGATTATCAGTCTTATTGCATTTCCGAACGGTTTTATGAGATCATTTTCACTCTCTTTCATTCGTCTCAGGGACTGTGCCGCACACGGTGTTGCAACAACTGCAATTCTGCTGTATTTTCTGGTTACTGCAGCCTCTTTCAGTGCGGCAAGTGTCGGGACCCACCAGTTGTAGCGGCTGCCTGCAGTTGCAATTATAGCCTCTTTTGATGTGATTAGAGCCGAGAAGGGTTCGTGTGTCCATTTATCCTCTGATACTGTAACGACTGCGTCAATCAGTCCTTCTTCAAAGGCATTTGCCAGAATGGCGGTTATCGCCCCTCCGCTCTGTTTTCCGGATACTTCAAAACCGGATTTTGCAGAACCTATATGGATATAATCGCCCAGCATTTTTTTTGCTGAAGCAGCTTCTTCGGTACGGGGGCATGCAGAATAGCATGCACCGCATTCCACGTGATCGGTTAAGGCCTTACAGTATCCGGTATTAACAGGTGCTTCAGAATCGTTTCCTTTCTTAAATACTATGGCGTCGGCCGGACATACAGCTACGCAAGCACCGCACCCCGAACAGATGCCCCTGTCCCATACTTCTCTTTTCAAATCTTCAAAATTTCGTCCCATTTTCTCACTCCCAGCAGTATTTTCCTGCAAATGGTCTTGCACTGGCTGGAACTATCTTGGTATATACGGACCCGGAGAGCTCGTTAAAATCATGATCGAACAGCCTGCAGTATTCTTTTAAGTATTTTTCTAGGTCATCCCTGTCTTCACCCGTAAGCTGCTCTTTTTTTGCTCCAATTCCAAGCAGATTTTCGTTTATATCACCGCGGATTATAATCCTGCCGCCGTGAATTCCGCTTCCGATTCCTTTTCCACGGACAGGTGATTTCCTGTCGATTCCGAGGACTATAAGGAGCCCTCCTGCCATGTACTCTCCGATAAATGAGCCCGCTTTGCCTCCTACTACAAGTACGGGCCGTTTTCCGCTGTACTCCTTCATGTGGATGCCGCCCCGGTATCCGATATCATCCCTGACAAATACTTCGCCACCCCTCATGCTGTGGGCGGTCGCATCGCCTGCACTCCCGTGGATGACTATTTTTCCCGAGTCCATCGTATTTCCCGGGGCATGGTCGCAGTTTCCGTGAACTACCAGTGTCGGGCCGCTCATGAACATCCCAAGGTCTCCCCCCGGGACTCCGTTGATTGTGATCTCGATATCATCTCCCCTTATTCCATTTCCGATAAACCTCTGGCCGCAGATATTGTTGAGGACGATCCTCTTTTTCCCCAGGCTGATAAGTTCCCTGATCTTTATATTTAAGGGGGTGTAATGAAGATTCTTGGCGTCGATAATTTCTTTTTCCATCGATTCACGCTCCTATCATCTTCACGTCAAGAACCTTCATCATCTCTTCATCCAGCATGTAGCCCCTTAGCCTGTCGCGGTTTCCCCTGAGACTCTCCAGTGAGTTGATTCCGGCGGCGCCCATCAGCTCTGCAAGCTCGAGAGTCCAGCCTTTGATGAGATTTGCAACGTTCTTCGATGCCTCATCAGGGTTGATCCTGCTGACAAGTTCGGGCTTCTGTGTTGCGATACCCCAGGGACAGAGTCCCCTGTAGCATGAACCACAGACTCTGCAGCCCATTGCAATCAGTGCGGCAGTCCCGATATAGACGGCATCAGCACCAAGTGCGATGGCCTTTGTGAGATCGGCACTGTCTCTTATACCTCCGCTTGCAATGAGTGAAACCTCATTCCGTATCCCCTGCTGCCTGAGTTTCTCATCGACTGCAGCAATGGCGGCCTCTATTGGTATTCCAACATGATCTCGGAACACCCTGGGTGCGGCGCCCGTACCTCCCCTGAAACCGTCGATTACCACCGCATCCGCCGATGACCTTGCAATTCCTGCTGCAATTGCCGCAACATTGTGAACCGCGGCTATTTTGACAAATACGGGCTTCTTCCATTCTGTAGCTTCCTTTAAACTCCTGACAAGCTGGGCAAGGTCTTCAATGCTGTATATGTCGTGATGTGGTGCGGGACTGATCGCATCGCTGTGAAGAGGTATCATCCTTGTCTTCGAGACATCCTCCTCCACTTTTTCACCTGGGAGATGTCCGCCGATACCTGGTTTTGCTCCCTGTCCTATCTTTATCTCGATTGCTGATCCGCGTTCAAGATAATTTATATCTACTCCGAACCTTCCGGATGCAACCTGCACTATCATGTGGTTCTGGTAGGGATAGAGATCCTTGTGCAGTCCTCCCTCTCCGGTTCCCATGAATGTTCCCAGTTCTGATACTGCCTTTGCCATTGAGAGCTGTGCATTAAGTGAAATTGCACCATAACTCATATGGCCTATCATGACCGGGGTCTCAAGCATGAGATTGGGGGATAATTTTGTTTTAAGGTCGTAATCTCCCTCTTTTGTTCTTTCAAGAACAATCTGCCGTGGTTTCTTC
>CAZPHR010000032.1:6771-8100 GCA_964586475.1 uncultured Methanomicrobiaceae archaeon | reverse complement strand
CGTCAAATTTAATTCTTGATGACAAGCGTTTTCGTGAACATGCACCGACTGTTAGGGCGCTTGAAGATTCTAAGTGTGTAATTGTAACGCACCAGAGCAGGCCGATGAAGAAGGACTTCACGACTCTCAGGGCACATGCCGAGAGGCTTGAGAGGCTTATCGGCAGGCCGGTCAGCTATATTGACGATATATTCGGGGCATGTGCAAGGGATGCCGCAAAGGAGATGGACTTTGGAGATGTCCTGATGCTCGAGAATGTCAGGTTCAGCTCGGAGGAGGTCCTGACAATGGGCGGCGATGATGCAGAGAAGACGCACCTTGTAAAAAATCTCTCATCAATGGCTGATTATTATGTCTTCGACGCTTTCGGGACTGCACACCGTTCACAGCCCACCATAGTCGGGCTCCCGAGGGTGATGAGATCAGTTGCCGGACTCCTGATGGAGAAAGAGGTCTCTGCACTCTCCAAAGTCCTGACCGATGCACCCGGCCCTGTCACATTCGTCCTCGGTGGAACCAAGGTAGACGATTCTCTTGCAGTTGCAAAGAACGCTCTTGAGGCGGGAATTGCGGATAAAATAATCTTTACCGGGGTTGTTGCAAATGTGGTATATCTCGCTGAAGGAAAGAAGATCGGAAAGCCATCAACCGATCTTGTTCACTCACTCGGGTATGATAATGAGATTGGCATTGCCGCAGAACTTCTCAGAAAATATGCCGACAGAATAATTACACCGGATCATGTCGCAGTCAAAGAAGACGGTGAAAGAGTTGAATACCCGGTCGGCAGCATACCGGAGGACAAGGGTATAATGGATCTCGGGATTGAATCCCTGGCCTGGCTGACAGAAATCATATCATCCTCGGGGACTGTCGTATTAAACGGTCCTGCAGGTATATTCGAAGACGACCTTTTCGCCGCAGGGACTTATGAGCTGATAAGGGCATCCGGCAACGCTGAGTTCTCCGTCGTAGGCGGAGGGCATACTGCGGCGGTCATCGAGAAGATGGGCGTTGACAATAAATTCAGCCATATATCAACCGGAGGTGGAGCCTGCATCGAGTTCTTAACAGGAAAAAAGCTGCCTGCGGTCAGAGCTCTTGAATATTCAAAAGAGAAGTTCTGGTAATAATTTATTTTGTGGGGATTGAAGGGCATAAGCCCCTGACGGGGCAGCCCAAGCGCAAATTTCTGCGAAATTTACGCTGTTGTGATAAGCCGGTCCGGACGCTACCCTTTGGGTAGCCTCGACAGGAAGTATTTTTTTCAGTTCTAATAGAAAAAACAGGAGCAGGAGGGATGCTCGCTCATCCCCTACTACGACTTAT
>CAZPHR010000032.1:5135-6761 GCA_964586475.1 uncultured Methanomicrobiaceae archaeon | reverse complement strand
GGGGGGAGGGGTATAGGGAGGGGGAACTCCCACCCTTAGTATTAATTATTCAGTCTTCCCGACCCCTTCCACAAACCTGTCCCTTATCTCTCCAGGGGTTAATGTGAGATTCGGGGCGTTCGTATTTCCGGGTTTTATTATGGCATGAATGAAAGACGGGCCTTTGCCACGGTTTAAGAATGCACTCTTAAGCTCTTCTGCGGATGCGGCCTTGACTGTATTCTCTATGCCGGCTCCTTTTGCGATCAGTTCGAGGTCGCAGGTGTTCCACGAATGAGTCTGCTGCATTCCTGTACTGCCGAATGCCCCGTTGTCAAGCGCGATTATTGTCAGGTTCCCTGGTTTTTCTGCCGCAACGGCCGGAAGTATCGCTGTCCCGAGGAGGCTTCCGTCTCCGTCGATTACTATTACTTCTTTTTCCTGCCCGAGAGCCAGCCCGAGTCCAATCGGGGTTGCCTGTGTGTAGCTCCCAAGCATATAGAAGTTCTCCGGGCGGTCACGGGCGGCTTTCATCTCCTTGCACGGAACACCGATATTCACAACCACTGCGTCTTCGCTGAGTTCACCTGCAATGACAGTTATTGCCTCCGAACGGTTCATAACCGGCTCCGCAAACTTACGCCTGTAAATGATTTCAATATCTTTTTCACGGGGCGGGAACGGTTTCTCTTCACACCTGTAACCACCTTCCTCCCAGAGTTTCGGGAGAATAAGAATCACGTGGATCTCTCCCTTTTCAAAGGAGATTCTTATCGCATCCCTGATCTTTTCAAGATCCCCCTGACCTTTGATGACTGTATATGAGATGCCCATTGCATCGAGCATCTCTGGGATTTTTGCATTGAAAGGAACCTGTGCAGCTATCTTTTCATTGTAGACCCCTCTCCAGCTTGCGATTACCGGGAGCGGGAGGCCATAGAGGTGAGTGAGCGACATCAGGGCATTGAGAGAATTGCCGAGCCCCGAGCTCTGCATCTGGAGAACAAATCTTCGTCCTGCAAGTGCAAGGCCTGCACAGACACCCACCCCGTCCTCCTCGCGATTGATATTTACGTAATGAAAATCCTTCTCGAGCAGTGCACAGAGATCTTTCGTTCTGTCGCATGGGAGGGATACGACGAAATCGATCCCCTCGTCCCTAAGTATCGATTCTATCTCCTTTTCAGGCATATTTCTCCATCCATTTCATTATCTGCTCTTTCAGCATCTCAATATCTCCGGGTCCGGTAAGAGCAGCAGAGGGTCTGACCGGGATCATCTCAAGATCCTCCGCTGCCCTCCTGTAGCCTCCGCCGGTGATGTTTAGGAGTATTGTCTCCTCTTTTCCCACAATTCCCGATTCTGCAGCTTCAATCAGGGAGGCAACACATACCTCAGCCGCAGGATCGAGATCTATTCCTTCAAGTTCAGTAAATAGTCTTCCGGCCTCTTTTGCTTCAATGCTCTCAATTCCGGTCATTATCCCGTCGGTTTCGGAGAGAGCGTCAAAGAGTCCTCCGGTGACTGAGTAGGGAGGGTTCCTGTTTGTAAGCACTCCTGCATATACCTCCATTGCCGCCTCTTTTCCCCTGGGCATGTCCTTTTCGGCGCCCGACGAAGCAGTGTCAACTGGCGAAGCCGACGCAC
>CAZPHR010000032.1:0-5125 GCA_964586475.1 uncultured Methanomicrobiaceae archaeon | reverse complement strand
CCTCCTGGCATGTCTTTCTCAGGGACAATCTCCCTTCTTCCGTCTTTCCATGCATTTACCATCGGGGTGAACGGTTTGTTCTGTGAGAGAAACAGGCGTGGGAGGCGGTTTCCAAAGCGTCCGTCGGCGATAAGCCTTTTTCCCATCTCCCATGCCGCAATTCCGCCTGTTCCGCTTCCGACTGCCTGGAAGTACCAGTCCGGCATTCTCCCGATTGTGACAGTTCCATCGAGCATCACCGTTCCCATCCCGTCCCTTCGTGCAGGATTCTTTGCACCGCCTTCGGATATGACGCCTTCGATGGAGCAGAGCTCATTTCCGAGTGAGATCGCATCTGAATAGTCCCCGTCGATTGTGACGAGGAAGACAGAATCGCACTCTTTTGTCGTCCAGATGCTGCCGGCCGACTTTTCAGGTACCGATATTATCACGGGTACGCCGGTCTCAGCCGAGATCTCGCTAATCCTCAGCATCGTCGGGACTGCCTCTAGTTCCTTGAAAGAGCAGGTCCGGATAAGTGCCCCTTTCTCCGGCCAGTAGCCATTGAAGGCGATATACAGATTAGCCAGTCCGAGGTGGTCTGCGAGCCCGGTGCTTTTATAGGTTACAGGGCATGCACTTGTCTCTGTCCACCCTGAAACAGGAAGCCAGTCGTGATATTTGAATATTCCGGGAAGGTCCCGGATGGTGAGTTTTTTTGCGGAATAATCGGCATATATCAGCCCGTTGCATCCCACTATACATGAATTGGTGTAGTGGTCTTCAGGTGCACTTCCGCATACCGGGCACCTGAGCCTGTAATCTCCCGTATCAGACACCTCCTATGAAGAACGAACGATCCTCGATCCTCTGTTTTAACTCTGAACAGATCTTCTCTCCCCTGTCCCTGTCCGACTGGCGAAGGACCACCGGGATCTCTCGTCCGTCAAGGAGGATCGATCCTGTATTCATGGAGTAGACCTCTCCCGGACAGGTCGAAAGGCATGTTCCGCAGTTGACGCATCTTGACGATATGACCCCTCCGCCGGGCATGATCGCATTTGTGGGGCATTGCATAAGTGCGGGGCATTCCCCGCAAAAGAGGCAGTTCATCGGGTTTGCGGCAATGCGTTGGTCGGTATCCTGCCAGATTCTCCCGTAGTCCGAGAAGCCGAGTGTCCGCCTGTCAAATACATCAACGACCGGGAGGGGAATATTTTCGTCGAGCACCGAGAGGCAAAGGAGGGACTCTTCGTCAGGGACCGGAATGGCCGCCCCTATGGATGTTATGCACTCGGGCCCTGCAGATGTCCTGAAACCGCCCATAAACTCTGGCATCATATCTTTCATATCGGCGGAGACCGAGAGGTTTGGTTTTTCCGGGATGCTCCGGGTCCCCTCCCCGAGAATCAGTCCGTCTGCACCGTTGAGAAGAACCTTTGCACCGGGTTTGAGGAACCTGATCTCCGGGTCGTTCTGCAGGGGGTTTATCTCACCGCACCCGCTGACCGTCGCCTGTGATAGTCTGCATGAAAGAGGCGTTACGGAGAATATCGTGCTGATCGGATCAGGGGACGCATTTACGAACGCCGAGTAGTTCTTAAAGGCGCTTCTTGACGTGATCATCTTTGCATATGGAAGTTCGTCGCCATATATTGTGGCTTCAAATGTCTTTCCTCCGGACTCTGCGACGACCTCGATCTCTTTCTCACCGGTGAGATCCCTGAAGAGATTTCCGCCGCCGTACGATGAAGACGCATGGGATGTCCCGTACACGACAAGGTCCACAAGCCCGAGACCTTCGTTCGGGCACGGGCCGGGGAAGGCCGGAACGCCGTTTAAGGATATTGAATCAGCTCTTCTGAAGGCCCCTGGTTCTGCCACGGGGACGGAGAGAATGGCCATTGTTCCGGACATAACTCCGCATGTACCGCATGTTACAACATCCACATCTTCAGGGGTGAGAATCTCACCGTCGCGGATCTTCTTTTTGAACTCCTGTGCAGTGAAAACGACCGCGTTTCCTTCTCTGATCTTTTGGTTTATCTCATCGACGGTTTTTACCATATCCTGATATCCTCCACCCTCGTGTGTGTACCATAACTGTTCTCAAGCACCATATTGACAACGCCGGTATGGGCGAGATACATCATGCAGAATCCGGGGAGGAACCTCTGCCTCCTGCCGAATACCGGTTCCCTGTTCACTGTCTGTGCTATACCTTCGAATCCGATTATATGGTAGGCAGAGACCGTTTTGACTTCATCACTTCTCTCTCTTGCCAGAAGTGGTGATACCACATGACATGTGAGGAGTCCGGTCAGGTAATCCGCCTCAATTACCGAGAGAACATGCTGTACAGGGCATCCCGCACCCATTGGTCTCCCGAGGACAAGATCTCCTCTCTCTATTTTGAGCTTCTCGGTCATGTCGGGCCTGAACGGGAGAACGATCTTCCTTGCCGACGGCTCTCCCGGAAGCGGGTGGAGGATGAAGTCATAAGATCCCCCGAGTATATCGCCTTCACCATAGTTTGCAGTCAGTTCTCCGGGAGAGGCTGCAGCGGCTTTGTTGCCGGTGAAAAAAGGGCAGTCACCTCTCTCTTTTTTGCCTTTCTCAAGAAGGAGGATAAATTCCTCACAGGTCGGCGCCCCGCATGCACCGCAGTTCTTTCCCGGCGGTATCCATCGGCCCGTATCCTTCATGGATTTAGTCTCCCCTGAAGAGGAAGTCCGCCCCTTCCAGTTTCCTGATGACCCCAAAGTGATTCTGCCAGCCGATCTCCTTCTTTCCCACGCATATTGTGCAGACCCCGAGCGGTGGCGCACCTTTCAGGACGATTTTCTCCGGGTCGGAGATCTCAGCCTGTTCGTCGATTGCCCTGAAGAGATACCTCAGGCCTGTTCCCTGGACGGCATTTGTCTCGATGATGTCGAGCCCTTCGTTAACCTCGCGGATCTTCTCCCTGAAGACCTCCTTTTCGGCCTGTGATACGAGGTCGGTCCTTGTGACGACGGCGATGTCTGAAAGTGCAAGCATTGCACTCATCTTGAGCGGAGTATTTACACCCGAGATTGCGCTGAGAACAACGATTCCAAGCGATTGTGTTGTAAAAGGTGAGCACCGGAGACAAAGTCCGGCGCTTTCGACTATGAATATATCGGCCCTTTCTGACGCGGCCCATCCGATTGCATCTTTCATTACCAGTATTCCGACATGGTCCGGACAGACATCTCCGGAGTAGACCTTCTTTGTGGGAATGCCGAACTCAGCGGCAAGCTCTTCATCCTCAAAGGCCCTGACTACGTCGATCTTCAGGTATGCACACCTCTTCTCACCTGAATATCTTCTGATTACCTGTTTGACGACTGCAGTCTTTCCTGCTGACGGGGGTCCTGCGATTACGATCAGTTTCATACGGGGTTTACGCTCCTGATGATCTCTCCTGCACGGATTAGCTCACGCATCCTGCAGAATGTCTGGTCCATCCTGATGATCTCTGCAAGTGCCTCTTTCTCCTCGTCCCCCGGTTCAAGGATGCATTCCACCGCACCGTTCTTCATCACAATCCTCTTTGCGGACAGCAGGGAGACGACCGGGTCATGCGTGACGAAGATCAGTGCCTTTTGATGAGTTCTCAGGCATTCGATCACCTTTTCTTTGAATATGCCGGCATTTTCGACCTCGTCAAGAAGAATAATCGGTGCATTCGAGATAATTATCGCGTCTGCCACCATCAGGGATCTCGTCTGCCCTCCCGAAAGGGAGGTCATCCGGACACCGGGCCGGATCTTTTCACCTGTAAATTCATTTGCAAGTGCGATCGTCTTTTCGACGATCCTTTCATCGGTCATTTTTCTCGATCTTACATGCATCTCAAGAAAGTCTTCCACTGCCATGTCTGCGAGGCATTTTGTATTCTGGGTTATGAGTGCAACCGGCTTTTTTGCCGGGTCCCGGACGAAGTCCTCCGGTGCCTGCTCACCGTTCACCAGGATCGTCCTTCCTGTCACCGTGTCGCCATGCGCAAAGATCTCTATATCGTTCACCAGTGCACTCTTTCCGGAGCCCGTAGGCCCCACTATGGATATCGTATCGCCGGGGCGGATGGTTATTGAGCTGAAGTTCTCGATATTCCCGCTCCTGTTTTTGCCGGGTAATATTGTGATCTCTTCTATTGTCCGGGGGTGCATGTACTGGTTATTGGTGTGATATTTCTTAATATGTATCATTAAAGCTGATTTATTGATACTTTGAGGAAATTTTATTCGAAGTATATTGGATTATTGAGAAAAATTGCTATATTTTTAAAACATTTGTATAAATGGCCGTTGAACCACCCGGTTAAACCCTCTAAATGACTCCGTTTATATCTTTTATATCTGATTCATTACAATTTAGCATTGTATTTCGGGAGATCTGAAAGTTATGGCAGCGTAAATTAATGGAAAAAATTATGTCAGAAACCTGTATGATATGCGGAGAAGCGATGATGGAGCTCCGGGGAGCAAAAGGGGGATTTCTATGCGGCGAAGAAGAATATATCGAGATGAAGATCTCACCTGCCGAAGAACTGCCGGGGATTGAATCATCAATAAATGAGGCCCTGAAGAGCGGTGCAGATATTCTGCCGGCAGTAGTTGTCCTTGAGGTCTGCAGGGAGCTTTCCGCAGAAGGGACGATGGAGGATTATGATGCTGCAATGCGTATTCTGTCAGCAATATGCAGGGATCTCCCCCGGTCCGGGGGCGGAAGACTGAAACCTGTCGGTGATTATCTCGGTTTTTATATCGACTGAGTGGCTATTTTTCAGCCGGATTTTTTCCTTTTTAGGAAACATTATTTATACCTGTTTTCTTAATTGTGTCATATGTTCTCGCAGCGAATCTTTCAGGTCGGATTTAAAAGGGCTCTCCAGGAGGAGATTGACAGGAAGGGTGTAAGCATCCGTGAGCTTGCAGACAGGGCCGGGGTTCCTGCTGCAACTCTTTACAAGATCACTTCGGGTGAGCGTGATCCGCGGTTTTCAACCGTTCAGGCGATTGTGAATGCACTTCAGCCTTCTGACAATGATTTCGTTGCTGTAATCGCGGCAAAATTTCTTCTTGACGATATTGAAGCCAGCCGGATCGATGTGGGGGCAAAG
>CAZPHR010000031.1:0-8188 GCA_964586475.1 uncultured Methanomicrobiaceae archaeon | reverse complement strand
AAAAAGGTTACAGAATGGACAGTTTTGACTCAAAAGAGTACTGGGAAAATAGATACAAATCAGGCGGTAATAGTGGGGCTGGGTCAAGAAATAACCTTGCAGAATTTAAAATCAACACTATCAACAAGTTTATCAGAGATAATGGAATAAATTCTATAATTGATTGCGGAAGCGGTGACGGGTTTATTGCTAGTGAACTTATCGTTAGAACTTACACGGGTTTTGATGTTTCTGAAACGGCAGTTGAGAACTGCAATAAAATGTTTGAATCTGATATATCAAAAGTTTTCACAACAAAATGGAATGATGGACTAAAAGCAGATGTTTCTATTTCTCTTGATGTAATTTTTCACCTTATAGAAGAAGATGTTTATCAGGAATATATTAAAAGGCTTTTTTCATGTGCTGAAAAATTCGTTATAATTTATTCATCTAATATCGAGCATGATGGTGAATATATTCATTTTATGAACAGAGAATTTCTAAGTGATGTCGATAATGATAAATGGGAACTTTCGGAAATCATAAAAAATAAATATCCGCTTTCTCCGTCGACGGACCTCGTCATATTCTACGAGGCTGTCCCTTCCGAGATCAGGAGCATCCAGAGAAAAGGAAGAACGGGAAGGCACGGAAGCGGAAGCATCATCGTGCTCGTTACAAAGGGCACATCAGACGAGACTTACAGGTACGTGAGCCAGAACCGTGAAAAGACAATGAAGAAGGGTATCGCAGGCCTTGCATCGGCAACTTCAGGCACCTCACTTTCCCGGGCAGCTGATGCAGGATTCAGTGAGTCTGAAGCCGCCGAAGACACACGCCCGGCGGGGAAAGGGCAGACTGCAATCGATTCGTTCATCCAGGCAGGGCCGGCCATCGTTGCAGACGACAGGGAAACTTCGTCAAGGGTGCTTGAACTGCTTCATAACAAAGGAGCCTCGATTACAATAGAGCGGCTTGAATATGGAGATTATGCAATTGGCGACAGAATTCTTGTCGAAAGAAAGACCACAAAAGACTTCGCCGATACACTGATCGAAAGAGATCTTCTCGGACAGGTGAAACGAATGTCCGAGATGTCCTTAAAACCGGTCGTCATTATTGAAGGCGAAGACCTCTACATGCAACGCAATATCAATCCGAATGCAATAAGAGGGGCGCTTGCAGCCATGTCTGTAGGAATGGGCATCACAATTCTCCAGACAGAAGATGCCGGGGATACAGCCGAGATGCTTTACGTCCTTGCAGGAAGGGAGGAGAACGAGTACGGGCCAAGGAAGACTCCTCACTTTCATAAAACATACAAATCAGAGAAAGAATCCCTTGAATATATTGTCTCATCGTTCCCTTCACTGGGTCCGAAGAGTGCAAGAGACCTCCTTGATCATTTCGGCAGCATACAGAATATTATGAATGCAAATATTGAAGATCTGAAAGCAGTTCCGGGAATCGGGGAGAAAACCGCAAGATCTGTTTTTGAACTTTCCAGGAAGAAATACAGGTGAGGTGTTTTTGATAGTTATTCAAGGGGATGACTCCCCCTCCCTATTACCCTCCCCCTAATCGCAATAAGTCGCAAAGGGGAACGAACCAGCGTCCCCTTTTGCTCCGGAAAACAAATGAAGTCCCGAAAACCGGGTTCTCTCCCGGTCGAGGCTACCCGGAAGGGTAGTGTCCAGACCGGGCTATCATCTCAACGTAAATTTCGTAGAAATTTACGCCTGGGGCTGCCCCGACAGGGGCTTATGCCCAATTTAATTCCCTAAGAATACTCCGAAGAATATGAAAATAAAAAAAGCCTATCTGCCTTTCAAAACATCATTTGCGATCTTTACACACTCCATAAGGGCAAGGCAGTCCTTCGCCCGGGATTCCTCACGAACCCTTTTGCACAGGTAGATGATGGTTCCCTCCATCTCCGCCCTGAGATCCCCGGATATTTCCTGAATCCCGACTGTTTGTTCTGCCTCCCTGTAATCTTCAGGGACTGTCTCATGTTGTTCGGGGGATTTAAGGGATGCCTCCACCGGAACTGAATTCCGCGCTTTATTGCAGACAACGCACATCGTATCGCCTTTTACAATAAAAAGCGGAGAACCGCAGGAAGGGCAGTTTTTATCCAGCATTTTTCCACCTTTAAGCAGGTATTCGGCCATAATGTCTTCAGGATTCGATGACATCTTAATATTCACTCCTACCCATTATATATGCAGGTGCCCCAATTAATAATAGGATGGTGATAAACAATGGCAGAACCGCAAAAAACAATAAACTATTGTATTCAGATGCTTCAGGCCATAATGGAAGACTCAACGATTCCAAGAAATATCAGAAGAGTTGCAGATGATACAAAAAAGGTTCTGATTGATGAATCAAAGGGTCTTGGTCTTCGTGCAGCAACTGCTATTTCAATGATAGACGAGATTTCAAATGACCCGAATATGCCTGTACATGCAAGAACCAGAATCTGGGAACTTGTCTCACAGCTTGAAACAGTACCTCTGGACTAAAACAGACAGATAAGAATAATTCCAATCCGGAGAACCGATCCGGAAAAACTATTCTCCAATTACTGTACAATGAACTTTCCTTGTTCTGGACGGTCTTATATCCAGTTCAAGGAGAACTAACTGCTGCCAGGTCCCAAGTCTGGCATTGCCCTTTCTTACAGGTATGGTCAGTGAAGGACCTACAAGCGCAGCCTTAACATGCGAACGGCCGTTCCCGTCACCCCATGCCAGATCATGTTCGTAGGGAATATCATCGGGGGATATCGCAGAAAGTGAACGCCTGAGATCAGACAACACACCTGGTTCATACTCAATCGTAGTCAGTGCAGCAGTAGAGCCCTCAATAAAAAGAGAGATGATTCCGGTCTGAACTCCGCTTCCGGCTACAACCTCATTTACATGTGGCGTGATATCGATTATATCGCCTTCCCCGGAAGTCCTGATATCGATCACAGCCGTGTGCATGAACTTCTCCTATGTCTTTGGCCAGAGGAAGTTCTCATATGCCTCTATTGTGCCGCCGGTGGGGAGTGATGCTGACATCTTTATCTGCCCGATCCCATAATCATCTGAACCGATTTTAATTGAGGAATATGGAATCCTTATTCCGCCGTACGGCGTATTGCTCCCCTCATCAGAGGATGTAATCGTTGTATAACCCTTGTAGAATATTCTCCTCGGGCTTACGGTCCGGCCATAAATGTCAATTGACGGACTATAGACAGTTATCTGGGTGCTGATAGAAGTACCGCTGAAGATTACCTTTCTCCCATAGGCATCATAGAATGTAAAATGAATTGCAATTCCATCGTTTCCAAGATACTCGTCCCAGTCAAGCGGTTTGGCATATATATCAAGAGATTTTATATCAGAAGTGGTCCCGACAGTCTCTCCTGCATAAACATAATCTGCCGAAGATGAACTGGTGATATAGACATTCTCTCCCGTAAGACCCGAATCTGAAGTCGTAGGCTGTGTTGAATATGTGACATACTGAACCCCGCCGTCACCTGCCAGGAGAGGGGGGTATTTTACAAGAAGAATATATCCCCCTCCTGCAATTATTATGACAAGAAGGAGTATTACTATCATATTGCTATTTTCCATAATTTTCATTAGGGCAATAAAGAATATAATTCTGTCCGTAAAAAGGGTTAAAAAAAGGTTTTTTATTCTTCATCCATCTCTTTGCCTTCATCGGCTCCAAGAATGGTAAAGCCAACAACGCTGTCACCGTCATCAAGTTTCATAATCCTGACACCTCTGGTCCCTCGTTTCTGGACGGAAATTTCTGAAACTGTAGTCCGGATTACTATACCTGATCTGCTCATCAGGATAACATCCTCCAGATCTGAAACTGCCTTTGAAGATACCACGCCCCCGCTTACGTCGGTCTGTATATTCCTGACACCCATGGTAGCTCTTCCGTGACCCCTGAATTCATCGAACTCCGTCCTTTTTCCATAACCCTTCTCAGTGATCGTCAGAAGATGATCATTCTCAATTGGAGTTACATCCTGGAGTTCATCCATGAATCTAAGTTTGATACCCTTTACTCCAAGAGCATTCCTGTGGCGAAGCGGGATTGCATCTATTCCAAACCGGAGACTCTGGCCCATACGGGTAGTCAGGATGATCTCACCATTGTCTGTCACCTTCATAACATGAACGAGTGAATCCCCATCCTTGAGTGTGATTGCATTGATTCCCGTCTGCCTGGGACGTGAGAACTCAACCTGCGGGATCTTAACAACCATCCCCATCATCGTTGCGAACAGGAAGAATTCATCCTCCATAAACTCGGATACAGGAATAACTGCAGTGACTTTCTCATCATCACCCAGATTGAGGAGATTGACGATCGCCTTTCCGCGGCTCTGCCTTGTCGCTTCCGGTATTTCATAGACCTTTAGCCAGTACACCCGTCCCGAACTTGTAAAGCACAGCAGATAATCGTGGGTAGATGCAACGAACACGCTCTTGACGAAGTCCTCCTCCTTTGTAGACATCCCGATAATGCCTCTGCCGCCCCTGTGCTGGCCCTTGTAGGTATCAAGAGGCATTGATTTGATGTAATTGTGGGATGTTAGTGAGACCAGAACCTGCTTGTTCTCTATCAGGTCCTCCTTGTCAAAGTCAGATACGTCATGACTTATGCTGGTCCTCCTCTCATCACTGTACTTTTCACCAATCTCTATAGTCTCCTTCTTTATTTCGGCAAATATGTGCTCATCATCGGATATAATAAGCTTCAGTCTCTCGGCTTCCTTAAGAAGACCATCACGTTCATCCAGTATCTTCTGGTGTTCGAGAGCCGCAAGACGACGGAGCTGCATCTTGAGTATCGCATCAGTCTGGATCTCATCCAGTCCGAAGTTCTCGATAAGCTTCTTTGATGCCTCGTCGGTTGTTGAAGAGCCGCGTATTGTCGCGATGACCTCATCAATGTTGTCGAGGGCAAGAAGAAGGCCTTTTAGGATATGCAGCCTGTCTTCCGCCTTTTTGAGTTCAAAAACAGTCCTCCGGTATATAACGGTCTTCCTGTGCTTGAGGAATTCCTGGATTATCTCCTTCACCGTAAGTACCTTCGGCTGCTTGTCGACAATGGCGAGATTGATAATGCCAAATGTTGACTCAAGAGGTGTGTGCTTGTAGAGCTGGTTTAAGACGACCCTTGGAATAATCGCTTTTTTCAGCTCGATTACCACCCGAATACCGTCCTTGTCGGACTCGTCCCTGATATCCGATATCCCGTCGATCTTCTTGTCGCGGACAAGATCTGCGATAAGTTCGATTAATCTTGCCTTGTTCACCTGGTAGGGAAGCTCTGATATTATTATCCGGCTCTTCTTTGCCCCTTCGGGCTCCTCGATCTCTGCAACTCCTCTCAGGCGGATTCTGCCCCTGCCTGTGGTATATGCACTTGCAATACCGCTCCTGCCGAGAATAACTCCACCGGTAGGGAAGTCCGGACCGGGCATAAGCTCCATGAGTCCGGCGGGGGATATCTCAGGGTCGTCTATTACCGCACATACGGCACTGCAGACCTCACCGATATTGTGGGGTGCCATCTTGGTAGCCATTCCGACCGCAATACCGTCCGAACCGTTTACCAGAAGGTTTGGGATCTTTGCGGGAAGCACCAGAGGTTCCTGAAGGGACTCGTCAAAGTTCGGACCGAAATCAACAGTTTCCTTATCTATATCCTCCAGAAGTGACTCCGAGACAGGGTCAAGCCTGGCCTCGGTGTAACGCATCGCAGCCGCGGAGTCCCCGTCAATTGAGCCGAAGTTACCCTGACCCTCTACAAGAGTGTACCTGTAAGAGAAGGGCTGGGCCATCTTGACAAGTGTGTCGTATATTGATGAATCACCGTGGGGGTGATATTTACCCATTACTTCTCCGACGATACGGGCACTCTTTTTGAAAGGTTTGTCATGATAATTGCCCATCTCGCCCATTGCGTAGAGAGTGCGCCTGTGCACCGGTTTCAGACCGTCCCTTACGTCAGGAATCGCTCTCCCGATGATTACGGACATCGCGTAATCGAGATAAGAAGTCTTCATCTCCTCTTCTATCGAGACAGGAATAATTCTCTTTTCCACCGGGGTGATATCTTCAGACGTCAAGGTTAATCACCTCCCTTGCATGGCGGGTAATGAATTCTTTTCTTGCAACCACATCATCACCCATCAGTTTACTGAAGATCTCATCGGCATAGGAGGCCTCCATAACAGTAACCTGCTTTAAAACCCTTGATTCCGGCGCCATAGTTGTATTCCAGAGCTGTTCGGCATTCATCTCACCAAGACCCTTGTAGCGCTGGACACTGGTCCCCTTTTCACCGAATTCTTTTAAATATCTCCTCATCTCTTCCTCGGAGAAGGCATATTTCTCGTTCTTTCCCTTTGAAACCCTGTAGAGAGGCGGCTGGGCTATATAGACATAGCCGTTTTCAATAAGATCAGGCATGTACCTGTAGAAGAAAGTCAGAAGGAGAGTGCATATATGCGCTCCATCGACATCGGCATCAGTCATCAGTATTATGTGATGATAACGTGCCTTTGTGACGTCAAAGGTTTCCCCGAAACCGCATCCGATTGCGGATATCAGGGTCTGTATCTCGTTGTTCTTCAGGATCTTGTGGGGATTGGCCTTCTCAACATTCAGGAGTTTACCACGAAGAGGAAGGATCGCCTGGAACAGCCTGGAACGTCCCTGTTTTGCAGATCCACCTGCGGAATCTCCCTCGACAATATATATCTCGCTCTTTGCAGGATCACGCTCTGAACAGTCTGCAAGTTTACCTGGCAGTCCGCCGCTCTCAAGAGTACTCTTTCTTCTCGCAAGCTCCCTTGCCTTTCTGGCGGCCTCACGGGCTCTTGCGGCACTTACTGCCTTGGTTACAATTGCCTGTATGACCTTTGGATTCTCCTCAAAATATTCTGTCAGCGACTGGTAGACGAGGGAATCGACGATTCCCTTTACATTGCTGTTCCCAAGGCGCATCTTGGTCTGGCCTTCCAACTGCGGGTTTGCAATCTTTCAACTGATGACAGTTACAAGACCTTCGCGGACATCGTCACCTTTCAGCGATTCGGACATCCCCTTCAGCAGGTTGTTATCCTTCGCAGACTTGTTTATCGCCCGGGTAAGAGCACTCCTAAAGCCTTCAAGATGTGTCCCGCCCTCCCTTGTATTTACGCTGTTGACGAATGTCATCATCGTCTCGGAGTATGCAGTTGAATATTGGAGTGCAACCTCAACTTCGGTCTTGCTCTCCTCGTCCTTTGTATTGAAATATATTACATCGGGATGAACAAGCTCCTTTCCGGATACGAGATAAGATACGAACTCCTGTACTCCACCCGCATAATTGAAGACCTGATCATCCTCATAACCGTTTCTCTTATCAGATATCTCTATTGTAATCCCGCGATTAAGGAATGCAAGCTCACGCATCCTGTGGCTAAGGACATCATAATCGAAGGATATTGTCTCAAAGATAAGAGAATCAGGCTTGAATCTTATCCTTGTGCCATGTTTTTCAAAGGCATCGGGAGCGGCATTCTTCCGGGATGTCAGTTCCTTACGCAGACCTCCTCTTGCAAAAGACATCTCGTGTATGTATCCGTCACGGTAGACCTCCACATCAAGGTTTTCAGAGAGTGCATTGACAACAGATACTCCTACCCCGTGCAGACCGCCGGATACCTGGTAGGTATTCTTATCGAACTTTCCCCCTGCATGAAGGACTGTCATCACTATTTCAAGAGCACTCTTCCCGTCCTGCTCCTCCATGATATCCACAGGTATACCACGGCCGTTGTCTTCGATGATGCATGAACCGTCATTTTCCAGTATGACTTTTATATGGTCACATACCCCGGCAAGGGCCTCATCAATGGAATTATCCACCACTTCATATACAAGATGGTGGAGACCACGGACATCGGTGCTTCCAATGTACATGGCGGGCCTTTCCCTTACGGGTTCAAGTCCCTCAAGAACAGTAATATTTGATGCATTGTAATTATTCTGAGCCAAAATTATCCCCCTTTATCAGGTGGAAATTATAAATTTCCATGATATTTTTTCTGCAAACTGCGATGCAGCCCGAGGGCAAAAAACCAACATCGGGGTTTCAATAAATCGCACATATATTATTGTCCCTGCAG
>CAZPHR010000030.1:5768-8244 GCA_964586475.1 uncultured Methanomicrobiaceae archaeon | reverse complement strand
AGGTCCGGCTCCTGAAAGAGCGGTTTTCCGCGGGTGATGATGACTGTGTCATTCTTGTAGCAGATACAAAAAAGAAAGCGGAATGTGCAACAGGACAGATAAAAAAACGCGCCAGGATGGCATTTGAAGGGGTTCCCGAAGAGACCAGAAAAATGCTTGAAGAGGGGAGCAGTGCCTATATGAGACCCCTCCCGGGTGCCGCCAGGATGTATCCCGAAACCGATGTTCTTCCGGTGGATATACCTGATGAATACTGGGATTCGCTTGAACTGCCCGAACTCATAACAGACAGGGAGAAACGTTTCGCCGCAGAGTTCGGACTTGATGAATCGCTTGCAAGGCAGATGGCATACTCATCAAAATCCCCGTTATTCGAGGAGGCCGTATCCAAGGGCATAAAACCAAACCTTGCGGCAAGGACCCTGCTCTCGACTCTTCGTGAGCTTTCACGCGACGGTGTAGATGTTGAGAGCATTTCCGGCAGTGACCTGATCTCCCTTCTGCTTGCAGTAGAAGACGGGAATGCAGCCAAAGAAGCTGTTCCCGACATCCTGCGTGAGGTTGCCGGAGGCATATCGGTCAGTGATGCGATCGAAAAGATTGCGCCGTCAATATCTGAAGACGAGCTGGTTTCATTAATCAGAAAACTGCTCGATGAAAGAAGTGATTTTGTCAGGGAACAGGGAATGCGGGCAGTTGGACCTGTGATGGGCGTTGTGATGAAGGAAGTCAGGGGGCGTGTCGACGGAAAGATCATATCAGAGATCCTCAAAAAAGAGATCCAGTCTATGGTCTCATCCTGAGATTTCTTTTTATTACAATTAAACACAACAATCAGGAGAAATTATCTATTAAATATTGAATTTTTATTATATTGCCCTCATCTGAAAACATATATTTACAGATATTTCAATTATTAAAAGGATGGATGACAATTCCGTTATTGAAGTCTACAACAATAACCAGGAAGAAGTTCAGGGCATTTTCCGGTCCAGGCTGATAACACAGATTCTTCTCGCCCTCAGGAAGAGCGATAAATCGCTCTCAGAACTCCGTGATATCACCGGAAGTTCTTCACAGGCCCTGATTCCAAAAATCCGGCAGCTTGAATCCATGAGATATATTGAATCTCTTAAGGAAGGCTACAGCCTTACTTCCATAGGAAAGGTTCTTTCAAAAGAGATTGAAAAGCTGGTAATGATAATAGGAACCTCGGATTCAAAACGTGAATTCTGGTGCAATCATGATACAGGATGCATACCATTTGAATTTCTTGAAGAGGTAGGGGACCTCTACGATTCAGAAATAATGAGGGATGTTGATGAAAATATACTGAGTGTTTATTCTCTTTTTCTAAAGATACTGGACGATGCCGGCTATGTTTGTGCGGTTTCTTCCATAATGAGTCCTGCACATGCCGATGCAATTAAAAATACCGTCCTTCGCAGGATTCCTGTTGAACTGATAGTAACCCCTGAAATTATAAAAACAATGACAAATGAGCCCTATACCTCCATTATGAAATCGATATCAGAATATGATAATTTCAGGGTATTTGTCTTCCCCGAACAGATGAAGATTGGAATGACCATAACTGACAAATTCCTTTCACTGGGCTTATATTCCCTGGAGACGGAATGCTATGACTCCTCATCGGATCTCATAAGTGAAAATCAGAGTTCAATCGAATGGGGCAAAAGGCTCTTTGAATATTATAAATTCAGATCATCAGAGTTCAGTTTTTAATTCCTTTTTTATTTATATTCATCCAGAGGATGAACTTTTATTGACATAATTAATGTTAATGATCCTTTTTCATCCCTCTGTATGCAGAACAAAGCAGCGGAGATCATTCCGGTCACATTTAACTTCAGCAATATTGGACGGATACTTGCCTACAGCTCAATTTACCTCTCTTTTGCAGGAGGGGCGATGGTTTTTCTTTCATGTTTCCTCCAGGATATTCCTTTCAGCCCGGTTTCGACCCTGATAATGATTCTTGTAACATACGGAGTATATAATCTTAACAGGAAGACCGACGAAGCGGAAGACTCGGTAAATCATCCGGAACGATACTCCTTCACAAAGAGATACGTAACAATTCTGTCCCTTTCTGCCGCAATGGCTTATATTGGTGCTGTGATACTGGGTCTGTTCCACGGTTTTGAGGCTGTCATTACTACACTGATACCCCTCTTTGCCGGAGTAATTTACAGCATCCCGCTCCTGCCGCAGAGGACAGGATTTTCGAGGATTAAGGAAGTGCCGGTTTTAAAGAGTATTGTTGTAGCATTTGCATGGGCAGTCCCGCCTGCATTCCTCCCGGCATATCTTGTCTCATCCGGGATTACAACACAGACCCTGATAGTCGCAATGCTCTTTTTCATTCTCGTTTTTGCAAATACTGTGATGTTTGACATCAGGGATACCAGTGGAGATGCAGCAGCAGGAGTGAAAACGATCCCCGTCATCCTCG
>CAZPHR010000030.1:0-5758 GCA_964586475.1 uncultured Methanomicrobiaceae archaeon | reverse complement strand
TGGGTGGGACGATGCTCCTTGGCTCAGGTGTGAAAACAATTCCCGTCATCCTTGGCATTAAAAAAACAATTTTACTCCTCTCTGCGCTTAACATGGGAGCAGGAATTTTCATTGTCTGTTCCGGACATGGATTATTCAGTCTGCAGCAGACTGCGTTCTTATGCCTGAGTCTTCTCTATGCCCAGATTTATATCCTGCTCTTCAGGGATATTGCAGAAGATATTGAAAAGTTATTTTCAGAGATATTCATTGACGGCCAGTTCATAATTCTCCTGGGAGGCTCTCTTCCGTTTATATTGATCTGAGAACAGGATATCCCACCGGCTTCAGTTATCAGCTGCAGTCCGGCAGGAATTGCCATTGCACGGACATCAGGATTAATCAGATCGATTAATCTTCATCATAATAACAAATGTCAATGCCTAACATAAATATTATATTGGAGAATCATCCTGTTTTGAAGAATGCAGATGAACTCCGGTTGTTTAAGTCATAAAATCAAAACCTGCAAAAACGGGCTACCTGGAACCTGAAATGGCAAGATGAAATGGGGGGCCAACCAATCACCTGCCGCTTGTACAGACGGTGTCATGACTATAAAATAAATGAAGCGGGATTTTTTTTCTCTCACAATCACAACCTTCCCGTTTTCATTACAAATTAAGCTCTTAAACGGATATGACTGTAATTCTTATTTAAATGCCATATCCTGGATGAGCGACATAATACCTGGTTTTTGTTTCTTCTTACGCCTTGAGCCAAACCCGTACATATCCATGGGAGGAGAATCGAACATCTCTGTATTCAGCCTGTCGTTGATCTCGTCAAAGATCCTGGTATATGCAGGACAGTGCGGATCTACACCGCATATCTCCCCGTCCGCAGGTGTAATTGCATTATACGGGCATCCCCCGCGGCAGTATTTAATGTGCGGGCATTCTGCGCAGTTTTCATCCACATATTCTTTAAACGCCAGCATCTTCTTCCCGGGGGCAGATGACATCAGCTCTTCAAGCGACGGTTTATCCTTTACATTGCCCATAACATACTCCGGCATTCCGACAAACCTGTAGCAGGGATATATGCTCCCGTCGGGACCGATGGCAAAAGTGCTGCCCATGCAGTCGGCAAAAGTGCATACGTTCCCGTGGCGTGTGAAGACACACCTGCAAAGATCGTTGATATTCATAATCTCGATCTCCCCGAAATGCTCGAGTGACATATCAAGCAGGTATACAAGAAGTTCACCAAACTTTTCAGGCGCAAGTGCATACTTTTCCGGGTCCGACCCACGAAGAGAAGGAAGGGCGGGATGCAGCTTTAAAGTCAGTCCGTTTTCCATAAAGAACCGGACAATCTCTTCTTTTCGCTCTACAGACCCGGCAGTGAAGGTGCATATGAATCTCACATCGAGCCCATGCTCCTTTGCGATCCTGTAGCCGTTTAGTGTCTTGTCAAAGTAACCTTCCCCACGCTGGGAATCGTTTATCTCTTTAGGGCCGTCGATACTTGAGCCAACCGGGACATTGTATTGTGCAAATACCTCCGCGATCTCCGGCGTCATCAGCCAGATTGTGGTCTGTATGGCAAATGTCGTGTCAAGGAAGGAAAGCCCTTCTGAGAGCATAGGAAGCGCCTCGCGATAGAAATCCGGCCCGGCAAGCAGCGGTTCGCCCCCGTGAAATGTAAAGGTCACCTGGTTGTCCCTCAAACCTTTTAGCCATTCGACGACATCCCCAATAGTCCCTATATCCATCCGTGGGGAATTTACGTCAGAACTCCAGCAGTATTTACACTTTGAAGGGCACCCGAGTGTCGGGATCAGCATCACGTGAAAGGGCGTTTTCATTAAGGATTTTTTTGTTCTCAGAAAATGTATATTTTTCTAAACATGGGAAATGCAAATTTCTCATGTGGAAACTGCATATTTTCTTTTTTTGAATATTAATCAATCATCATCAGGCCGGGATGGTTCCCGGTTATGCACCTGCCACCCGAAGGAGTTACAACAAAGGTGTTCTCCGTCCCGACCAGTCCCACACCTTTTACACCCTTCTTTGGTTCAAGGGCGAATACCATGTTTTCGACGAACGGCTCATTGTAGCCGGCCGCGCTAACCGGGATCTCGTCGATTAAAAGACCCACCCCGTGGCCGAGGAAGTTCACACTGCGATCCCCGTAGCCCATGAAATTCTTCAGGAAACCGGCGTCGAGTGATTCGATAATGTCCCTGTATATCTCTGACGGGACAGCTCCGGGTTTGAGCATGGATGCAGCCCTGTTCTGAATATCAAGACACCCGCGGTGGGCCTCCATCGCCTCTTCAGGCAGGGCCTCTTTGTATACATATGTCATCGTCTTGTCCGTATGGTACCCGCAACACCCGCAGCCGGTGTCGGCAAATATAAGGTCTCCGCGTTTGAGCTTTCTCCCGCGGCTGCCAAGCAGGGGAACAGCAGAACCGAGACCTATCGAGCCCCCGGGGCCGTTGAAGTACGTAGGATAAATCGAGCTTTCACCAAATCCCACCTGTCCGATGAGCATCTCTGTATCGAACATCCCGAATCTCGCGACACCGTGATGGCCCTCTTCCATCATCAACGAATATAGCTTTATGGCAAAATCAAGCTCGCTCATCCCTTCGGTCAGGATCCCGGGAACCAGATCCTCAAGAACACGGCGATGGATAACCCCTGCCCTCTCCATTAATGATATCTCATAGTCGCTCTTTACAGCCCTGACCATCCCCAGACAATAGTCAAGAGAGCCTGTGTTCTTAAAGCCGAAATGTTTCCTGAACCTCTCCAGAACACCGACAGTTACGAGTTCGGTCTCAAAATAGATTGTGCCGGGGAGATTGTCCATCTCTGCAGCTGCATCACGGTAACTCCTCATCGGCCTTATATCAGGAAAGAGGGATTCCGATTCCGCCCTTTCAAAGCTTCTTCTTACCCAGAATACCGCTTCCCCGTCATGCTGAATTAATAGAACACCGTCCTGCATCGTCCCGGTGAAATAATAGAGATTGACCTTCCCGAATATTGCGGCCATCTCCCAGCCGGTATTACGGCGATCCATCTCCGCCCTGAACCGCTCCATTCTTGACTCCAGTTCATTAGAGGAGACTTTTTCATCCATAAACATTTATTGGCAGGACATACCTTATTTGCAGTGGTGCACCGTAGGGCGGTTAATATTCTATACCTTCTCTTGCACGGACGCCGCAATCAAAGTAATGCTTTACCTTTCTCATCTCGGTCACGAGATCTGCAGCTTCGATTAATTCGCCGGGGGCATACCTCCCAGTGCAGATTACTTCGGTTCCGGGATCCGCGGATTCAATTATGGCCAGCACCTCTGCCGGTTCAAATAGCCCATAGTGAAGCGCCACATTGACTTCATCCATTACAACAAGATCGTATTCTCCCGATGCCATCGCCGCCGCACATTTTGCAAGACCGGCCTTTGCAAGCTCCCTGTCATCCTCCGAGGGTGTACTGCCGATGAAACATCCGTCACCAAATTGTTCGATTGTAAAATTGCTGAAATGCTCAGGCACCAGAAGCTCTGCAGTATCTGTAGCCTTGATGAACTGGGCAAAGAATACCTTCCCGCCATGCAGTACCGATCTCATTGCAGTACCAAATGCAGCCGTCGTCTTGCCTTTCCCGTTACCGGTGTATACCTGCAGATATCCTTCCTTCATCCTGTCTCCTGTATCAGATTTTTCCCGCAAGAATAAGTGTCTTTGGAAACCGGAAGATGCAAAAGACATTTATCTGAACATTGCCATTTCTGAATTAACCGAACAGGAAGGATAAAAATGGAGACAAACCTCTTTGAATCTGTCAGGGAAAACATCTGCACCTGTACAACAGGACCCAGACTGACCCCAAATCTGGAAGCGGTTTTGAAGATGCCGATGAAAGAACTTCATATCTCCCTCCCGGTAATGATGGATGACGGGAGTATACAGACATTCCAGGGATACAGGATCATGTATAACAATGCACGCGGGCCTGCAAAGGGAGGAATAAGATTTCATCCTGATGAGACTGCCGACACCATACGGGGGCTTGCTGCAATCATGACCTTTAAATGCGCCCTGCATGAACTTCCCCTCGGTGGTGCAAAGGGGGGTGTTGTCTGCAACCCCAAATCCATGTCAAATCGTGAGCTTGAGAGGCTTTCAAGGGCTTATATCCAGGCTCTCGGCTGTTTTATAGGTCCTGACAGGGACATCCCCGCCCCGGATGTATACACTGATGAAAAGACTATGGGGTGGATGATCGATGAATACTGCAGGCAGACGGGCAAAGCTGAATTCGGTGCGATTACCGGCAAACCAATCTCTCTTGGAGGATCCGAGGGCAGGCATGATTCCACCGCACGTGGCGGATGGTTTTGCATACGTGAAGCGGCCAAGGAGACAGGGATTGGAATGGAGATGAAAACAAAGACATATCCCGGAGAATACAATGACAAATCAGGAGAAACGGCCCCTTCAGTAGCGATACAGGGATTTGGAAATGTTGGGTACAATGCCGCACTAATCGGAAAGGAGATCTCCGGATGCAGGATTATTGCCGTCTCTGACAGCAGAGGGGGGATATTGTCTGAAGAAGGGCTGGATATTGCAGCGGTTATGAAGCATAAGAAAGAGACGGGGTCTGTCCTGAATTTCCAGGAAACAGAAAATATAACCAATTCACAGCTTCTCGAATTAAAGACGGATGTTCTCATCCCGGCAGCACTCGAAAACGCGATTACGGAAGATAACGCCGATGCTGTCGATGCAAAGATACTTGCAGAATTTGCAAACGGACCCACATCCCCGATGGCGGAATCGATACTTAATGAGAAGGGCATACACATCATCCCGGACATTCTCTGCAATGGCGGCGGAGTGATAGTGTCATATTTTGAAATGGTCCAGAACCTGAATATGGACCACTGGTCAGAAGATTATATCTACCGCCGCCTTGATGAAAAGATGACCCGGGCCTACCATAAAGTGCTTGAATATTCAAAGAAGAATTCAATCCCGATGAGAATGGCTGCTTACCCCATTGCACTTGAGAAGGTTATAGAGGCTATGGCCGCAAGGGGCTGGATCTAAAAAAATTATATTTTTCCAGAAAGGATTGCTTCGATTATCATCGCTTTTATCTCCTCCCACTTCTTGTCCAGGTAATCGGATATTGCATCCTTTCTCAGGTCATTATTATTGCCGTTTTCGGTACTGGTTGTAATTTCGTCTTCAGGATATTTTCCTGATGCTTCATCCTCATATTTCGGGAGTTTATCCTTAGCGGAAAAATCGGCCTCGCTGATTTCAGGCATCCTGTATTCACTCACAGGCTTGTTCTCACAATTTGCAACTGTCTGGCAATTACAGTATTCCACCGGTTTATTCTGGCAGTATTCCACTGGTTTGGTGTTGTAGTTATCAACAGGTTCGTTCTGGCGGTACTGGACAGGTTTGGTGTTATAGTTCTCAACAGATTCATTCTGACGGTACTGGACCGGCTTGGTGTTGTAGTTATCAACAGGTTTTGTATTGAAGTTCTGTACAGGCTTTTCTCCGGTGTTTCCTGCTCCGCCGCCGGACCCGTTGCTTCCGGTCAGTGCCTTATTCGTGTTTTCATCATATCCTGTCCCTGCCGATACAGGGCTTACGCCACCTTCAGAAACATCAAAGTCATCTTCTTCAGCTTCCAATATTTCCTTGTCTTCAAAAACAGGCAAATCCATGCCC
>CAZPHR010000029.1:0-8293 GCA_964586475.1 uncultured Methanomicrobiaceae archaeon | reverse complement strand
ATTAAGTTCCCGTCACTATTTAAATGATATAACAGATTTTGTGCAGCAATAAGTTTTATCCCGGGAGTTCCCGTTTTCAGAATTAAAATAAGTTTATCCACTGCTTTGTCGCCGAGACCTGTTAGATTTTCTGCAATGACATTCTGGTATGTCGGATTTTGGTTATTTAAGGATTCTACTTGTGATCCTCCGTCCGCAGAAGTTTAGCCGGAAATCCCCCTTCCCGGAAACAGCACGATGTATTATATTCTCATCAGACGACAATTTGTCGTGATAAAATGACAAGCGACGAAGAATCATATCGGAAGGCAAAAGAGAAGGTCACAGAGCTGAAAGGGTTTTACTCCCACCTCTTCGCGTATATTTTCGTCAACCTCATTCTTGCAATAATTAACTATCTCACATCCCCGGGCTACTACTGGTTCTGGTGGATAACCCTCTTCTGGGGAATAGGACTCCTGATGCATGCATGGCATGTATTCGGCCACCCGAAGGTTATGGGTGACGACTGGGAGGAGAGAAAAATTAAGGAATACATGGAAAAAGACAGGAAATAAAATATGATTCCCTTTCTTTTATTAAAACTCTTCAAAGATTCGTAGACGGGCATAAGCCCCTACGGGGCAGCCCAAGCTCAGGTTTTCTTCGCTTCGCTCTGCAAACCTTCGCAATTGCGATAGCCCTGCCCGGAAGCTACACTCCCAGATAGCCAGCCGGGAGAAAAAAGGAACCGGAGGGATGCCTGCCCATCCTTCAAAAACCAACTTTCACAAATGGTGACCGAAGGTCGCCCGGGGTTTCGAAAGGGCGACAGCCCTTCGGTCGGCGATAATATCACAATCAGGGGGAGGGTTGAAGGGAGGGGAAGAATCCCTCTCCCTTCTCTAACCTAAGTTAATTAAGCAAAATAATGTCACAGAATTAAAACAATCTCACTCTTCAGCAATAACAAAAAAGATGCCCCGCTCTTCCCTCTTCTCCCTGATCCGCCCCTCTTCAAGGAGAAGCTGGATATACTTGTTAACCTCGTTAGGGTGCATCGCGAGAACGGATGACAGATCCTCAACCGTGCCGGGCCTGCGGCTTATCGTCTGCATGATGCACTCCACCGCATCGCCCGAAAAGCTCTCAACTCCCGATCTCGATGAGGGTCTGCCGGTTATTTCAACTCCCTCATAATCAAGACCTGCCGCAAACGTCTCCATCTCCTCATGCGTCGCGGCTCTTATCCAGTCTACAACCCCGGGCCGGTCGAGAGTATTAAGCTTGACCCGCTCCGGAGCAATCGTGTGCACACCTGTCGAAAGGGCTGAGAGCTCCTCTTTCGTATCGTTCAGTCCCGGGACCACAAAGATCTCAAGCCAGAACTCCCCCTTAAATTCCTTCCTGAGTTCTACGAGCCCGGAGATAGTATCCTCAACCTTCAGCGAACTGCACGGACGATCGATCTTCATGAATCCGGCCTCTGTCGCCGAATCAAGCGACGGGATTATCACATCCACATCCATGACTTCATCCCTGACATTCTTATCAAAGAAAAGACTCCCGTTGGTGAGAAGTGCAACCCTGTAGGCAGGATAATTCCCCTTAATAAAACGGGTAATCTCCCCAATACCACTGTGAAGGGTCGGCTCCCCTGAACCTGAAAAGGTGATGAAATCAAGCTTCGGAGATCCTGAAAGGTAATCATCAAGCTCTTCGATGATCTCCGCTGTCGAGACATACTCAAGCCGCTCCATGGTAAGGTCGGTCGTCCTACCGCATTCACAATAGATACAGTTGTAGCTGCATGTCTTGTGTGGCACAAGATCTATACCAAGGGAAATTCCAAGCCTTCTTGAAGGAACAGGGCCGAAGAGATGCCTATATATTCTTTTTCCGCAAGCCACAAGTCACACCTTAGGGATAATTATGCAACGTGTGGATAATTAAAACGTGAGCTTCTCACAGTTCATGACTAATAGTAATATACTGGGGCATAAGCCCCTGAAGGGGCAGCCCCTTCGCAAGTTTCTGCGAAATTTGCTCAATCATGATAGCCCGGTCTGGAGGCTACACAGGATCAATTCCAAAAGCTGAAACTTCATGAAATGAAGAGGTGCCCGAAGGTCTCCCTCGGTACCGAAAGGGTGACAGCCCTTCAGGTGGCAACCCTTGCGCAGTTCGCTTCGCGAACACGCCCTGACCTCAGGGCTTGCGCTTTGTGATAATGCTGCCCTCTCGGGCAGCTTTTCATAACAATAACTAGAGACAACAGGAGCCGGAGGGATGCCTGTCCATCCCGAAGGCGACCTATCTCCATCAGGGGGAGGGTTGAAGAGAGGGGGGAGAAAACCCCTCCCTTCTCAGGAATGATGAAAGCCAATTCACAGGCTACGCTAAACAATTAAAAGTTAAAAACAGAGAAACGCCCAGTACGGAATTCGAATCCGTGTCGCAGCCGTGACAGGGCTGCATGATAGGCCACTACACTAACTGGGCAAATACAACAAATATCCCGCCTCCCGGATTCGAACCGGGGACATCGCGGTAGCCGCGCAGTTACCCCTTTCGTGAGGGTAAAACCATCTACAGCCGCGCACTCTACCAGTCTGAGTTAAGGCGGGACACTGTGCTCTATAATGTTGGGAAAATAAGGCTTTAATGATTTCGCTTTTGAACCCCCTGATCCCGGCGATAACCTGCAGAAATATGAAATGTGATACTACTGCGCACAGGAATGAAAATAACTGAGAAAAACAGTCCGTATTATGAGATAAAAATTAGATAAAAATATTAATTCACCGGCGACTGCGCCCCTGCGCCGCCGCCAATTGCCGCCTGGATCTGCTGCTGAAGCTGTTCGAATTTACCCTGAAGGGCCGTCTCCTGCTTCTGGAGCGATTTGATCCGGAGTTCGAGTGTCTCGATCTTCTCCTCGAGTTCGGCTTTAACCGATGCCTTATCCTTCTGCATCATAACCGCACCGATCGATACGAAGACCTCTGCATCGTCTTTTAATCCTTCAAGCTCCTCGTTTGCCTTCTTAGCCTCCTTGACCGACATCTCAAATGACATCTTCTGCTGGACAATCGTCTGGAGCTGCTGCTGTACCTGCTGCAGCATTGAAATCTGCTGCTGAATTTTTGGTGAAATATTGTTCATGGATTTATTACCTCCTGCATCTCATCGGCGATACTTATCAGCCTGAGCCATGTGTTAAGTGCGGCGCGAAGAGCAGATACGTCCACTGCCTCCACCGAGAGTGCGATTACATCCTCGCACCTAAGAACAACCGACGCTAAAGACCGGCCCATATTCTCACTTTCCGGCACTAGCGAGCCATATATTTTCCCTGCTAAAGGAGTTTTAAATTCAAAAACCGCTTTATACGGCATTTTTAAGGCTGAGGACATACCGCCTCCTCTGGGCACCGTCAAAAATGACGGCTGAATTCCCGCATTCTGTCTTTGAAACATTTAGATATTGTTTCAGATTATCATAAACGGTTTGGTTTCCAACCTGAAGACTCCGGATAAGTTCCCCTTCCCTGGCCTGAACCTGAAATGAAGTGAAGGATAAGCCTTCAACGGGTTCTCCATCAAGAAAGATCTCAACAAGATAACCTCTCCTCTCTTTAGACACTACAAGGACTACTGAATCAATTTCGGTAATCACATCAAGGCTTGCCTTTCCCCTGGGAGTATAATGACACCCGAGAGCAAATGCTAAATCCTTGGAAAAAGTCCTCAAAAAAGGAGCGGGTTTTCTTGAAGTTGTAACTTCCATTATCGGGCTTTCAGGTGCTTTATACCCGCACCACGCTCTTTAAACAGAATTCTGTGTCCGCAGTACGGGCAGCGGACATTGAGGTCGATCTCGACCTTCTGTTTACATCTTGCACATTTATAACCGGCCATCTTGTCAGGCCTCCGTTTATTCCTTTATAAGTGAGCGCTCAATTGAGCGGAGCGCCACTTTAAGGTTGGGCGTCTGCGGAGCATAGGCACCGCCCGCATATTTGTATCCGCATTTGCGGCATTCCCAGATACCTGTACCCTTTCTCGAAACCGCTTTGGTTTCACAGCTGGGGCATATGTGTTTGGCATTTGTTACTTTTTCGACTTCGTTTACACGTTTTCTGATGAAACGGCCGTAACGTGGGCCAAACCTTCCTGCGCTTCCTGTTGTCCTTCCTTTTGCTCTGTGTTTTCCTGATTTTGCCATATTTGTTATACCCCGAAATTTAGGTCTGTATATGTTTATCCTGCATCCTTAATAATAGTGGCTAATCCTGACTCAGGATCTTTACCTCTCCGTCCCCTTTTGTCAGGCGGTTTATCATATTGTAAAAATCCTCCTGAATTCCAGCCGGGATCCTGCATATGCATACCCATGAACCGTCACTCTGCCACTCCTCTTTCTCGATAGTTGTTCCTGCAGCGATCTCCCCATAGGCTTTTGGAGCATAATCTGCGGGGATCTTTACTGCGAATTTCATCTCAGCGAATTTAATCGGGAGAATTGGCCTGAGAGCCTTTACCGTGTCCTTGACCAGTTCATCGATGTGCCTGAAGGGATCGACATTGACCTTCGCCTCCTCCATTGCCATTTCTATGCGTGTCGGAGGGTGGGGAAGTTTTGTCTGCGGGTTGATCGCATTTCTTGCGATAAAGTTCACAACCTGTTTCCGCTTGTCCTCGATCATCTTCTTCCGCTGCTCGGCGGTAAGGTGGATCTCACCCTTACGGATAATCCTTTCAGCTACACTGACGAAATCAGTCTCCCCAAAGACTTTTACCAGTGCCTCTTCCGAGGCCTTTTCAGCCTTTGAAGCATTCTCGAAGACATAGAGGGCTGCAACTGCATCTTCAATATTCATCTCATTTCCATGGCGGATCTCTGCTGCAAGATCGGGATCAACAAGAATCTCGAATCTTTCACCATGGCTTTCAAGTCTTGCAACAACGGCCTGTTCAAGGGGAATCATATGACATCACCTCTTATTTTAATTAATTACTCTTCCGGCTGTTCTTCAGGATTTTCGAAATCATAATTGTCGACGTATTCCTTAACTTCTTCCCTAGACATTCTCCTGAAATCAGGGCTCTCTATTGCAACTACCCCAATCTCAACATTGTTTACGTCGAACTTGCCCTCGGTAGCTGCATGGAGCGCCTTTAAGCCCATAGGAATTGCTTCGTTAACAGTCATCCCTTCTTTATAGTCCTCTTCAAATACCTTCATTACAGCTGGCCTGCCTGTGCCGATGGCGCTTGCCTTGTACTCAAGGAGAGTCCCTGAAGGGTCAGTCTCAAAGAGACGCGGGACACCGTCACTTACACCTGCAATAAGCAGTGCAGTCCCGTATGGCCTTGCACCGCCGTACTGCGTAAGGGTCTGCATGTGATCGCAGATCTTCTTAGAGAGTGTCTCTACATCGATCGATTCATTGTAGGTTACGCGGTTTATCTGCGACTCAACCCTCGCCCTGTCGACGAGAGCCCTTGCATCACCCACAAGACCGGACGATGCAACAGCAATGTGATCGTCGATCTTGAAGATCTTTTCAATTGAAGTCTGTTCGAGAAGGGTTGTGCTGACCCTCTTATCAACAATGAGAACAACCCCGTCGGAGCATTTTACGCCAACTGCCGTTGTTCCCCTCTTTACTGCCTCACGGGCGTATTCGACCTGGTATAATCTTCCATCCGGGCTGAAAACCGTAATAGCCCTGTCATATCCGCCCATCTGGGCATTCATTGGCTGCATTTATAGTATCCTCCATATCATCAGTAGTAAAATACAAATTCTCTTGGTTTTTTATTCCATCTTCGTATAAATCAACCTTTTCCTGTGAGCGCTGCCGGGCGACGTAACCCTTTCCTGAGATGATGACTCTCCTCTCAGAAACAGAAGCTGAAATCTCCGGCATCCGTCGCCTGAGGGCGGCAATCGTCCCTGAAGTCAAAACAGGGTGGAGAGCACAGGAAGTCCCGTTTATCCTGTTTACCATTAGTGCCGCGGTAATAAGCACCTTCTCACTTCCCCTTCTGCACCTGATTATAGCATAATTCCCTTCACAAAAGACCACAGCCATTGATAATTCTGCAGCTCCGGAGTCACCGTAAAGAGAGGATATCGCCTCATATACGGCATAATATACCTGCCTTCCGTCAAATACCGCATGATGGGGAATAATCCTGAAGAGCACATAGCGCTTCTTATCCCTGAGAGTCGGTGGCAGGGGCTTCATTCGCTGATCACCCCGACAACCGGCGGACGGTTGATTATAGCATCGACCGACCCGAGCGCAGAGGCCGCCTCATCCTCTTCCATCCCAAATAGTCCGCAAATTGATATGATCTCTTCCGCAGACCTCATATTGATATAAGAAGAGGCACCTGATGAAATCGAGATCATGAACCCGAATTTCCGCTGGAACTTCAGAATCTCCGTGAATGATTCAAGCGCTTTCTGCCTGGATACGCCCTTCCTGCAGATGATTGCAGAGAGATCTACATCAACGGCGATGGAATTCTCAACTGCCTTCTTTCCACATACATCATCAAACGCCCTTCTCCCGGCATCATGGATTCCGCGCAGGATATCTACTCCCCCGGTTGATAGTGCCGCCCGGTTAAAAGATGCATCTCCTGCTTCTGCAAGAACAATATCGGGCCTGAAACCTGACTTCCTTATTGTCCTGACGAGATCATTCTGATTTTTGGCCTTCACGCAGAGTGCCCTGTAAACCCGGACTCCGAAAAGATCCCCGGAAAAGCCGCCGTCTGCACATACAAGGCTGTCAAAACCCATGTACCTGGCCTCAATTGCAAATCTGCGAACAGAAGTGTCACCCGAAGGATACGGAAATACGCAGGCGTCAGAATATGCCATACAATTAATTATTGAAAAAAGATGGGGAAATTACTTTCCTCTGTTCTGGTTGGAACGGATGCTCGGGCGGGTCTTCTCCGTACCCCTGCCTTTCTTCTGCATTCCACGCCCTCTTACACCAGCACTTGTCAGTCCACGCTCGGCACGGCCCCTGTGCTTTGAGTCGCCCATCCATGAGAGATGTGAATCACTCTTAATTGCAGGGTGATGACCGTCAACAAGGATTACCTCGTAATACTTTGCTTTTCCATCCTGGCCGACCCAGTAGGAGTTGAGAACTTCCATGTTCACGAATTTACGTGCGGCACGCTCTTCAGCGATCCTCTGGATGCTCTTTCCCATCGTGCTGCGGCGCATACCCATGCGGTTTGTCCTGCGTCCGCGGATATAACGCGGCTTTCTGCGGCCACCACGGCGAACCTTGACACGGCAGACGATAATTCCCTGCTTTGCACGGTACCCGAGGTTTCTTGCACGATCAATTCTTGTAGGCCTTTCGATGCGGACTACACTTCCCTGACGGCGCCATTCCTGCATGCGGGTCCAGAGAAGTGTCTTTACTTCGGAATCCTCCGGACGCTTCCATGCGTCGCGGACATATCCATACATTGATTTTACCATTTGTAATTCACCATGAAAGGTTCAGCCTGCCTTAAACAGGCCACATCCCTTTGTGCTCCTGGAGGGACGCATCCCCACAGTTCTTTACAGTTTAGTTATTGTTAGTATTAAAATAGCGGGTTTGATTTAGGTTTGGTTGAGGTTATTCTCACCCTTTTCTCTTCTCGACCACGTGGATATCCTCGATTCCTGTCTCAGGGTACTGGCCGGAATGAACAGGAAGATATTATCTGTTCCAATTAGAAAATGAATATTATGGAGATTACAAGGAAAAAATCCGAACCAGCTGAAATTATTATGGTCAAAGGCAGGATTGATGCGCAAAGCTCCTGTATTCTCGATGAAAATCTGATGGAAGCCATCGAATCAGGTTCTGATAAGATTATAATCAATATGAATGAAGTGGATTATATCAGCAGTTCGGGGCTTAGAGTAATGCTTTTGGCATTGAAAAAAGTCAGGCTGTCGGAAGGAGACATAAAATTATCAGGATTAAAACCTTTCGTCATGGATGTATTCGTTGTATCCGGATTTAAAAATATTTTTAATATTTATAACACGGATAATGAAGCACTTTCAGATTTTATAAAATAAAATATTTTAGGCCATATGAGCGTAGAACTAGACTTTTTTATAGAACTTTTTGAACTGATCTGTGTAATTATAGTCTTCTCCATCTTTGTTATACACTCACGCTGGTTTTCGGATGCCGTAGAGAGAAGATATACCTGGAAAAATCAGGCTGTCCTTATCCTCTTCTTCGGTCTTCTCTCGATCTACGGTACTCTTGGAG
>CAZPHR010000028.1:0-8446 GCA_964586475.1 uncultured Methanomicrobiaceae archaeon | reverse complement strand
ACAGAGGAACTCCTCAAACAGGGAGCTGTCAGGGTCATTGCAATTGAGATCGATCCAAAGATGATTGATATTCTCAGATTCCGTTTCAGGAGCGAGATCGATTCAGGGGATCTGGTTCTTATTAATGACGATGCAGTAAAATGTGATTATCCGGAATTTAACATCGTTGTGGCAAATCTACCCTACTCAGCATCATCAAAGATCACATTCAGGCTTCTAGAAATCGGGTTTGAAGAGGCTATACTGATGTATCAAAAGGAATTTGCCCAACGAATGATGGCACTTCCTGGAACAAGCGAATGCGGCAGGCTTTCCATTATGGTGCAGACGTTTGCAAAAGTAATGCCACTCCTTACTCTTCCACCGGATGTATTCTCACCACCCCCGGCTGTAGATTCAATGGTTGTAAGACTGACAATGAAAAAGGAGCTCACCTACCCCATAGAAGATATTAATTTTTATTCGATTCTTGTAAGAGAACTCTTCTCGCATAGAAGAAAAACACTGAAAAAATCACTTAAATCTTCAAGAACGGTGATCGGAGAGGATAAATATAAAAAAATTCTGGATGCACTTCCTGAAGATATCCTAAAAAAAAGGGCTGAAGAACTTTCCCTGAAGGATTTTTCAGATATATCAAATATTGCAACAGGATGAATTATGTCAGCCGCACCTCTTTTCCTTTTAGTGCGTCTATGAAAATTGTCTTCTCTTCATGATCAGATGCAATTCTGATCTCATATACCGGGTAATAAAAGGCCTTGAATTCAACAATCTCCGAAGTCGGCTCGATTGCCTTTAATATCGTTCTTACATCATCTTTCTGAACGATCTCTTCAACAACCTCTCCTTCAGCGGGAATTTCAAACCTGAACTCGGTCTTCACAATCCTTGTCCCCAGACGGGGAAGCCTTTGCTTTGCCAGAGGAACATATTTTATCTCTCCTGATTCTCCAATAGACTCGCCGTTTGTAACCAGTTTCCGCTCCAGAAGATATGAAACTGCCTTATCAACCGCTTTTCTCGGGAAGCGTGTCCTTGCCTCTATCTCAACTGAGGTTTCACCAGAAACAGGCATACCGTCGATAACAATAATTGCATCCTCATCTAGTCCAAGATATTCACTGAAACAGTGTCTGAATTCAATTCCTCCAGAGATATCGATACAGTCACCGGTAATTCCATCAAGGAAGAAAGATGTCTCCTGGGTTGAGCCTGTTCTCATAATCCTGCTGCGGATATACTTTACCAGGACATAAAAAACAGGTCTGAAAAAGATCTCGGCAGAGATCAGCCTCTCATCTGTCCCTATTCCAAACCGTCTTTTCTTTAATCCGGAATATGCAATATCAAGAACTTCATCCCGGGTGAGCGCCGGCATAATACAATTTTTACCGCCCTTAATATTCATATTGGATTTAGGCCTGGCCTTCTTTTTTTTGCTTTTTACAGCGGGCGTTTCTCTATTATCTTCAGGAGGTTTTATACCGGGTTCTAATTCACCCTTTACGTCTTCATCAATGATTGCATCTGAATCCAGCCTGAAAGATATCTCATCCTCAGTTTCCGGCTCGTCCTCCGGTACGGTTTCAGATGTTATAACCTTCTCTTCAAGGAGAGGTGTCAGACCCCTGTGCCTTGTAAGCCTCTTTCCAAACCTCATCTTTGTCTTTTCATGAGTAATTGTTCCCATCACAAAGAAATCTCCGGGGGAAAGGGTCGTCAGCTCCTCAACCTCCTGTTTTGAGCTGAAAAACAGACCTACAGCCCTCAGATCATTCTCAATAGAAAGTTTTCCGATTATCTGGTTGTTACATTGAGAAAGCACATTTTTGGTTACAATAGCAGGCCTTTGTGTTGCTACAAGAAGCCCGAGACCTCTTTTCCTTCCACGGCGGGATATTTCCTCTATCTTCTTTATTGAATCCCTGGACTGGGGAATGAATTTATCGGCCTCTTCAACTATAAGGAGATATGGTTTTCTCTGCTCGGTGGAGACATCATATAATATATTTACAAGGCGGGTTACCCTTGGAACCATATCAACTTCTGAGACATCAAATATCACAGGTCTGCTCTCAGCAACAGCTCTTTCCATGAGGTGCTTCAGGTTGACTCTCTCGATATCATAGTCCATCTCGATGTCTTCTACTTCGGAATCGGCCCCTTCCGCCCCGATCCACCAGATTTTATCAAATTTTTCTTTTAGGGAGTAATATTCTCCTTCAGTATCAATAAGACAGAAACCAATATCCGCCCCGCACATCTTCTCGCAAAGAACTGCAATACTCCAGCTTTTACCGGCCCCCGACTGGGCAATAATGCAAGTCCTCCCGGTAACAAGTTCCTGGGCATCTACGCCAAAGTCCCTTCCCCCTGCCTTTCCAATCTTAAGTTGCATTTTCCTAACAGTATTTTAGTAATCAAAAGGTTTTAAGAATATTTATGGAAATATTATTTTGCAGTTACTGAGTAATATCCAAAAACCCTGACAAACATGACACAATCATTCTACAACGAACAGGTATATCAGCCAGAGGAAGACACGATACTTCTATATGAAACCGCAAAAAGGGAAGTAAGAGCTGAAGACCGTGTACTTGAAATAGGCACAGGAAGCGGTTTCATTGCAGCCGGGATGAAGAAGATCTCAAACCATGTTACTGCCACCGATATAAATCCCTACGCATGCCTCTCAGCAAGAACATGCGGTTTGGAGGTAATAAGGACAGATCTCTTTTCAGGATTATGTGGCCATTTTGACCTTATTTTGTTCAATCCACCTTACCTTCCTACAAAAAAAGAAGAAAGACTCGATGACTGGCTGGAATATGCACTTGACGGCGGCGAAGACGGAAGGGAAACAATACGAAATTTCGCAGAACAACTGGGAACAGTATTATCTAAAACCGGAAGATGCCTGATTCTTATTTCATCCCTTACAGGTATAGATGAAGTTCGTACGATTTTTTCAGGACAGGATTTTCTCTCATTCCTTGTTGCGGAAAAAAAAGTTGAGGATGAAACCCTTTTTGTACTCAGGGTAATCAAAGACATGTGCAGAATTTGAAATCAACGCCTGTACGTTTTTAAATCTTAATATAATCATGCCTCATTAATTTCTGGAGGATTTAAATGACAGATGTAGTAATTATTGAAGATGGATTTTCTCCGGTTAACTGGTGGATCTTTCTTCTCCAGGGACTTATTACTGTTATCTTCGGGTCTATATTGATGATTTGGCCCCAGGGAGTGTTCAGTCTCATAACATATTTCCTTGGCGCAATGATTGTCATATACAGCATATCTGTAATCATAAAAGGTGCTGTAGGACAGGATAGCGGGAAATCAAAGATAATATTGGTTGTTCTTGGTATAATTGGTATCCTGATTGGAATTCTGGTCCTGATGAATATTGAGATCATGTGGCTTACGATAGCAGTATTCATTGCGATATGGGCATTTCTTTCAGGTCTGGGGGATCTCTGGCTTGGATTCACAGCAGAAAAAGAAAGCGGATGGTACAGGATACTCTTAATCATAACAGGAATAATTGCACTTGCAATAGGATTCTTCGCAATACTGATGCCGATATTGGTTGAGATCATTATTGTACAGGTGTTCGGCTTATTCCTTCTCGTTCTTGGAATTGTCAGTATAATAACTGGATTTATTGTACAGGCAAAATTAAAGGAATAATCCTTTAACTTCTTTTAAACATGGAATCCAGCCTGGATTTCGAAAAAGATATCATCGTCGGTCTCCCGTGCGGACATGAATACGGGTTTTTTGTCTTAGACAACTGATCCACAAGTCTCTCCATCTGTTCAATGGATAGCGAAGTTCCGGCTTTAATTGCAGCACGACATGCTATTGTAGATGAAATTTTCTCTTCTAAGATTTCAAGAGAGGAGATCCTGTCGTCAGTAAGAAGATCACATACAATATCTTTCAGCGTTTCAGTACCGGTCTTCTTTCCAAGAATTACCGGCACTGCACGGAGTGCATATGTATCCTTTCCAAACTCATCGAGAAGGAATCCTTCTCCCTCCAGAAGCTGAATATTCTCAGAGAGGACTGCAGATTCACCGGGTTTGAATGAGACTACTGAGGGAACAAGGAGTTCCTGTGAAATATGCCCGGAGTCCCTCTTTTCACAGACCATTTCATACAATATCCTTTCATGAGCGGCATGCTGATCGATTATAACCATCTCATCTTCCTGGCTGCCCCGCATCTGTGTAACAATATATGAATCGTCAACCTGACCAATAACTTTCATAAGTGGAAGTTTTCTCAGGTTTTCGTCGTCAGATTTACATTCATCAGATGCTCTGAGCCGGGAATCTGTTTTTGAAAACGTAGAAAACGGAGACTCTGACTCTTTTCGCTCCTTATCAGGGGCATTTCCTGAAAAAGGATTATATGCGGAATCAGCTGATGAAACACAGAAAAGCTGCTTTTGAGAGGACTCCTCATCCACAAGCACTTTCTGTACGATATTTTTCGGAGTGCTTGCATAAGAAAAAAGCAGGTTCTTTGAATCGAGGGATTCCCGGATTGAAGAAATAATCTCTTCAGAAATTTCTTTTTCCCTTGAAAAACGAACTTCCTTCTTTGCAGGGTGAACATTTACATCCACCACTTTTTTATCAATCCTGATATTCAGAAAACATGCCGGGTACCGGTCTCTGGGCAGCAGAGTGCCATATGCCCTCTTGACTGCCCTGATAAGCGGCAGAGAATATACAGGACGATTGTTTACAGATATAATAATCTTCTTTGAATTGGGAGAATCAAGAGAGGGAGGTGCACAATAACCCTCCAGTTTCATGAAAGTCTGAAGACTCCTTACAGGAATCATCTCCCCTGAATAATCGGCACCATAGATGTAAGTTATCGTATCAAGGAGTGATCCGGATTTGCCAACAGAAAGCCGAATTTTATTGTTATTTAATAATTGAAATGAGATATTGCTGTTTGCAAGGGCAGTCTCTTCAATAATCCTATAAATATGGCTGAATTCAGTCTGTACTGATTTTAAAAACTTTTTCCGTACAGGAGTGTTAAAAAAAATTTTCTCCACAAGAACACTTGTCCCGTCCGGAGCACTGATTGAAGAGTCTTCAACAATATCTCCACCTTCAATAATAATCCGGGTTCCCGGAGAAGGTTCAAGTGACCTCTGTTTTGTTATCATTGTCACCTTAGATATTGCTGCTATACTTGCAAGGGCCTCCCCGCGAAAACCCATAGTGGAAATTTCATGCAGATCAGATATCCGGGATATTTTACTCGTAGCATGCCTTGAAAAAGACAATAATGCCGAATTTCGATCCATACCATGACCGTCATCAGATACTTTGACCCTTGTTATCCCCCTGCTGTCTGATGTAATATCCACTTTTATCAGGCCGGCTCCTGCGTCAAGGGAATTTTCAACAAGCTCCTTTACTACCGCTGCAGGTCTTTCGATAACCTCACCTGCGGCTATCTTGTTGATTGTGGCGTTATTTAGAATCTGTATTTTTTTCGGTTCAATATCGCTCATCTGTCAGTCACCCCCTTCTGCCTCATCCCTGAGCTGGTATAGAATTGCAAGCGCCTCTCTGGGAGTCAGGGAATCAGGATCAAGGTTCTTTAACCTGTTCAACAGGTTGCCTGTTTTTTCATCCGGGGCGGGTTCTGCAACGACAGGTGAATCTACAAGAAGTACCTGTGTATAACGTGGCTGTTTTCTGCCTTCGACTGCATATTCCTTCTCCTGCTCCTGCCTCAGTATCTCTTCAGATCTCTTGAGAACTTTCTTTGGAATACCGGCAAGTTTTGCAACGTGTATACCATAACTCTTATCACTTGCACCGGGAATCAGTTTTCTCAGGAATACGATATCCGTTCCGGTGTCCTGTACAGCAAAATGATAATTTTTTACTCTCTTTAAACGGCCTTCTATATCAACCATCTCATGAAAATGTGTTGCAAAAAGTGTTCTCGGCCCCGATCCCTTATTTCCGTGCAGGTATTCGATTACTGCATGTGCAATCGAATACCCGTCAAGTGTACTGGTCCCCCGGCCTATTTCATCCAGTATTACAAGACTTTTATCAGTTACATTGTTGAGAATATTTGCAAGTTCAAGCATCTCAACCATAAATGTACTCTGTCCGCTTGCAAGATCATCGAAAGCTCCTACCCGGGTAAATATTCTGTCGATTATCCCTATAACTGCCCTTGAGGCAGGCACAAAACAGCCGGCCTGAGCCATGACGCACAATAATGCCACTTCACGCATATATGTTGATTTTCCGGCCATGTTGGCACCGGTAATTATCAGGATCTGGTTTCCTGAAGAATCAATCCCGGCATCATTCGGGACGAAGCCGACAGTCGGGTTCTTCTCTACAACCGGATGACGTCCCTCAGTTATCACAAGCCTTGCTGAATCTTCAATCACAGGTCTTACATAGCTGCTATTTGATGAAATATGAGCAAAATTAGAGAGAACATCCAGCAAACCTATCTTTTTTGCAGTTTCAAGGATACTTTCAACACTCTCTTTAAGTAATAATATAATCCTGTTGTATAGATCCTGCTCAAGGGCCATTAACCTCTCTTCTGCATTTATTATCAGGGATTCTTTCTCCTGCAGAACAGGCAGGGTAAACCTTTCACCATTCGCAGTAGTCTGTTTCCTCTGGTAATCAGGAGGAACCAGTTTTAAATTGGATTTTGTAACTTCAATATAATATCCAAATACTTTGTTATAACCCACTTTAAGTGATTTAATCCCTGTTCTTTCCCGTTCTCCCTGTTGGAAAAGAGCAATCCAGTCCTTTGCCGAACCCGCCAGATCCCTGAGTTCATCCAGATTCTGATCATATCCATTCCTGATTACGCCCCCTGTTCTGGCCAGCAGTGGAGGCTCTTCTTCAATGGACTTCTCAATCAGATCAACACATTCATCCAGTGATTCAATGGAATGAAATGAATTTGAGATTAAAGACGGAGGATTTACCTTTTCCTCCGAGAATAATGAGATAATATCCGGAAGCTTTGCAAGTGAATTCTTCAATATTATTAGTTCTCTCGGTCCTGCATTTCCATAGGATATACGTGATGCGACCCTCTCAATATCTGCAAACCGGTATAAAAGAGAGCGTAATGACTCACGGATATAAATGTTGTTATAAAAAAATTCCACAGCATCCAGCCTGGAATTAATTTCTTCCTTATCAATAAGCGGAGCAGTTACGAATGATCTTAACATCCGGCTTCCCATTGGAGTATTTGTCTCATTTAATATATCAAAAAGAGAATTTTTTCCCTGGCGGGTTCTTATATTTTCAAGAACTTCAAGATTCCTGAGAGTGATCGCATCAAGGACCATGCTTCCAGAAGGAAGTCGTGTTGAAAATCCACGTATATGAGACAGATCCGATTTCTGGGTTTCGCAGGCATATGAGAGACATGCCCCTGCTGCACATATGGAAAGTTCCATTCCAATGCAGCCAAACCCTTCAAGAGATTTAACTTCAAATTTTTCCTGCAAAAATCTCCTTGCATATTCAGGATCAAAGTATATACTATCATACTCAGTAACCAGGACGTTTTTTGATCCAATAAAATCTGAAATCTTTTTAGGACAATTATCCGGAACGATGCATTCAGAAGGTTTACAACGGGCAATTTCCGAATTCAGCCAGGAGTACTTTTCAGAAGGGCCTGATGCAGATATAAAAAATTCGCCTGTGGATATATCAATAAAAGCCACTCCAAAATCTTCTCCACCCTTTTCCGGCATGACAGCCATCAGATAACTGGAACCTGAATTGTCAATCATTCCGGCATCAATAATTGTTCCCGGGGTGACGATTCTTACAACATCGCGTTTAACAATTCCCCTGGCTTTTTTCGGATCTTCCACCTGATTACATACAGCAACCCTGTAACCTTTTCTTACAAGACGGGAGATGTATGATTCTCCTGCATGAATCGGAACTCCGGCAAGCGGCATCTTCTCACCGTTTATATCTTTGCCGCGTGATGTAAGTGTGATATCCAGTTCACGTGATACAACTTCGGCATCTTCTCCGAATGTCTCATAGAAGTCCCCCATCTGGAAAAAAAGGACTGTACCGGGATACTTCAATTTCATCTCGTAAAACTGCTTCATTGCAGGTGTAGGTCCTTTGTTCATCCTTGTTTATTTATATCGGTTTTGTGGGATATGACTGTTTTGAGAACGGTCTGAAAGTGATCCCGATAAACCGGATATTGATTTCACAATTTTCCAGATTGGTTTTTTGAATCAAAAAAATCATGGATATGATGATCAAAAACAATATCCCAAGCCAACAGGAGTTATATAGCATCATATGGTTTATATAGGTGGGCTGACCAAAAAACATCACATTAAAAATCCTTAAAAAATGAAAAATTAGCAGAA
>CAZPHR010000027.1:0-8462 GCA_964586475.1 uncultured Methanomicrobiaceae archaeon | reverse complement strand
GTCTCATGATCAAAAAGCCTGATAACCTCACCTGCTGCCGGCGCTCCTGTATCACAGCGGGAGAATCCGGATGGATATACAATGATTCCCTCTGATAATTTATCTTCAAAACTGATTCCCTCCTCCCGGAGGTAAGATATAATTTCATCTCTCATGCCATAATCCAGGATTAAGAGAACCCTGTATCCTTCATTAAAGGCATCATGAAGAAGACTGACAATAAAATGAAGGTCGTCTTTATCCGTGCCGAATAACCAGCCTGTGCTGTCTCCATCATTTAGAATGCCGTCTCCGCCCTTTTTCAGCCAGTCTTCTACCATTCGACCTCCGGTGGATAACTGGAAGTGTTATTGAGAACTATTAAATCTTTTCTCATTTTTCTCCATCAACCCGGATTTTATCAGAGTCAACAACTTTTTCATACCACAGGGCAATCCGGTATCATAATGCAGGATAAAAAATTCAGTCTCGCGGCACACCTGTTCACAAGAGACCTGAGGGTTGACGATAACCCTGCCCTCCTGGCGGCACTTGAATCATCAGAGAGTGTAATAACCTGCTTTGCCGCAGAAAACAGCATTATCAAAAAGAGTCCTGAAAACAGGCTCCGGTTCATATCAGAGAGTCTCGGGGAGCTCGCTGGTGATATTATGGAGAGAGGCGGAAAACTCCGGTTTTACGGTTACGGAGCAGTAAGACTGGCGGAGGAGCTGTGTAGATGCGGGACTGAAGCTATATTCTGCACCCGCGACTATACCCCATATTCACAAAAACGCGATATTCTGCTGGAGAATGCCTGCAAAAAGTCAGGATGCAGGTATATTTCTGTGCCTGGTTCACTGCTTAACGAGCCGGAGGATGTACGCAGGAATGACGGGGGTTATTATTCTGTGTTTACACCTTATTTCAGGAAGGCCTCATTAATTCCGGTATATGAACCCTCAGAATGCACCTTCCGGAATTTTTCCGGTGAGAATTTCTTCGATGAAACAGGTCCGGAGGACATCTTCGATACAGGCATTACCCGCAAAATAAAAAAAAAGGCCCTGCAGACCCTGAAAGGAGGCAGAGACGAAGGGAAGCGGCTGTTAAAAAATACCTCCCGGCTTAAGGACTACGATAATAAAAGAAATATCCCGGCAGAGAACGGGACCACCAGGCTCTCAGCGCACCTCAGATTCGGAACAGTCTCTGTCCGTGAGGCATATCATTCCGTATCTGAAGAACTCGGCCCCGGCCATGGAATTATCAGGCAGCTCTACTGGAGAGATTTCTTCACCCACATAGCCTTTATTCACCCTTACGTCTTTAAAAAGCCGTTTTACAGCAGATTTGAATCCCTTCAGTGGTACGGCGGCGATGATCTCTTTGAACTCTGGTGCAAAGGCAGGACCGGATTTCCTCTTATTGACGCCGGGATGAGGGAGATGAATATGACAGGTTATATGCACAATCGTGTCCGGATGGCTGCCGCATCCTTTCTTGTGAAAGACCTTCATATCGACTGGAGACGGGGGGAGAAATACTTCGCATCAAAGCTTTCAGACTATGACCCTTCGGTAAACAACGGGAACTGGCAGTGGGCTGCATCGACAGGCTGCGATGCCCAGCCGTATTTCAGGATCTTCAATCCCTGGCTCCAGCAGAAGAGATACGACCCTGAATGCATCTATATAAAGAGATGGATTCCTGAACTCTCCGATCTGGCACCTGAAGAGATTCACTCTCCCGATAAAAAAGAATCTGATAAAGCAGGCGGTTACCCGCCACCGGTTGTTGATCATAAAACCGAGGCACTGATTGCAAAAAAAATCTATTCAGAGACGGTTAAATAAAGAAATCAGCAGAATCTGCAGTAAAACATCAATGAAAAAACAGTCAGGGTTACTCCGATAAAGAAAACAACATTTGCTCTTCCACCATCAGATAATTTTCCATCCATTGGTAAAATCTATAAATTTTATAAGAATTATCTTTTTCCAATTATTCAGTATGTTCCGGATTCTCATCGGCATGACCAGTGCATTCCATTCTGAATATTCCCGGAGGAACAAGGATTTCTATACGAATTCCCTCCTGGGGATCCCCGTTCTCGCTTATAGAGATATTTGTAACAGAGAGAACCTCCTCAATCAGGAAAAGATCAATTCCGGTTTCCGGATCGCCGCCCCTTGTAAAGATATTTCGCTTTGAATCCTTCGGAATTCCCTTACCGTCAGTTTCAAGGATTATCCTCAGCATCTCACCTGCCTTTTCATAACCAAGAGAGAAAGATGTAGTATTCCTGCTGTGGGCAAGAATCTTCGAGATCATTACCGAAACGGCTCTTTCAAGGAGATTATCGGCAAATACTGATACGCCGGATATATCGATATTTTTCCTGAGATTTGATGTATTTGTATGGGATATGGCAAATACGAATGTCTTTTCGAAGTCATGCCATTCCGGCGGGGAGATTCCGAGGTCCTGATAATTCCTTGCAAACTGAAGCGTTTCAGCTATTTTTTCCATTGTTTCAGCCTGTTTTTCAAGGAAGTCCTTTTGAGTTTCATCATTCGACAGGTCCATTGCAAGCTGGAGATAGCCCCTCTCACAGAAGAGATAATTCTGGATCTCTGAAAAGGTGACATGATTCAGGATATTGAGCTTCTTTGCTGCCAGTGCGAGAGCCTCATCCTTCCTCTTTGGCTCAGTTATATCCCTTCCAACAGACTGGAATTCTATGAATTTTCCCTTTTCATCAAAGACCGCCCTGTCAGACCATGACTGCCACCTGACCCTTCCATCGGGAAGAATTACCCTGTGTTCAATTAAAGCGACAGGATTTTCGGGAGTGAGGCTTTTGAAATGCTCCTTCAGCCTCTGCCTGTCCTCGGGGAATATCTCAAAATCACTCCTTTCCCCCTCAATTTTATCCTTTTCCAGACCGTAGTACCGGCAGAAGGAGGTATTTGCAAAATCTATGGTCCTGTCGCGTTTAAATCTGCATATAAGCTCGTTCTGATCCTCAACAACATTCCGGTATCGCCTCTCACTCTCCCCAAGTTTTTGTAATGCATCCACCCTTTCGCTGATATCTCTCGCAACTGCAAGAACAACACTTTTGTCACCAAGAACAAAGCGATGAATGGACACCTCAACAGGAAACGTAGAGCCATCTTTCCTGACATATTCTGTCTCGATTATGGCATTTGTAGAACTTTTCAGGATTTCGACAACCCTGCCAGGATCCCCTCTCTTCTCCTCAGCGTGAATATCCATAAGAGAGAGAGAAGCAAATTCTTCTGCCGGATACCCAAGCATCTCGGATGCCGCCCTGTTTACCGAGATTATTGCGCCCTTTTCTTTCGCCCAGTCTGCAGATACAAGGAAGACTGCATCGTTGATGTTGTCAAAAATCTCCCTGAACCTCTTCTCACTCTCGAAAAGTTCTGCGGTTTGTTTTTTCCCGGATTCGACCTCTTTTTGAAGCTCTGCTGTCTTCTCACGGACCTTTACCTTGAGAACATAATTCCACCCGGCAAGAAGTATTATTAATATCAGTATTACGCCGATGAAGACGAATAAAAGGCGCATATCCCTCTCGGATACTCCGGGAATCCCATACCATTTTCTGTCTATCGAGTCATAATCGTCTGCCGAGATGCTGTTAAAACCGTTGTTAACGGTATCCAGAATGGCGGTGTTTCCCTTCAGGACGGCCCTGTGAATCTTGTCGGAGTACAGGGGTTCTGTACGCCTGAAATTATCCTGTATCCCGTATTTATATAGAAAATAATCAGCCTGGGGAGAGTCCATGGCGAATACCACGACATCCCCCCCCTTTGCTGCGAGGATAATATCCTCATAACTGTCATATTCTGCAAATTCTGTGATTCCTTCCCCTCTCAGGAATTCATATGAGGCGTCACCGGATTTTACTGCCACAATAAAACCCTTGAGTGATTCCGGACCAGAAATGCCGGATATCCGGCTGTTGAAGTATATTGCGGCTTCTATATCTGCATAAGGTTCTGAAAAATCGTACTTTTTAGCCCTCTCCGGGGTGTACATCGGTGTCTCAAGCACATCATACTCTCCCCCCTCAAAGGCTTTCTGTGCCTCTCCCCACGACATGCCTGTAATATCAGCTACAATCCCTGTATTTTCTTCCCAGAGCCTCCACTGGTCGATTATAATGCCCTGAAGTTCTCCGTTGCTGTCCCTGAATGAAAACGGGGGATAGTTGTCATCGGTTATTATCCTGATTACATCTCCGGAAAAATCCTCTTCGGCAGCCGAAACATGGAGAGACACGATTATGAGAGACAAAAATGATGCTATAAGGAAAAACCTTACCAGACAATGAAATAAACGGTCTTTTTTTTCCATGCAAGAGACTTCCTGGAATTCAATCAGGCTTCAGCAATATAATATTGAAGGATGACCCTGCTTTATTAGATGACAGATTGTTAAAATGGAGATAATATAAAGGTATCATTTGTTTCATATATTAGCCAAATCTCAGATTCAATTCTTAAATATTAAATCAGTCTCCCCCAATCTATTATAATCAGATGATCACCGCCCTCTATGTAGATGATGAACCAAATCTCCTTAAAATAGCGAAGATTTACCTTGAAAAGGGCGGAGAATTCAGGATAGACACCGCACAATCTGTGAATGAAGCTTTTTTGATGATGGACAAAAAGAATTATGACGCCATCATCTCCGATTACCAGATGCCTCTAAAGGACGGGATTGTGTTCCTTTCTGAGATTAGAGGTGCCGGAAACACCATCCCGTTCATCCTCTTCACCGGCAGGGGAAGGGAGGATGTCGTCATCCAGGCGATTAACAACGGTGCCGACTTTTACATCCAGAAGGGAGGCGATCCCCGGGCGCAGTTTGCAGAACTTACCTATAAACTGAAGATCGCTGTTGACAGAAAAAACAATGCAGATGAGATAATCAGGAAAAACGAGGAATTAAGAGAGATCAACAGAAGGCTGGAACGTACTGAGGAGGAGCTGAGAGAGAATCTTGCTGAGGTCAACAGGAAAAGAGGTGAACTCGCAGAGAGCGCAAACCGGCTGCAGCAGATCATCACTTTCCTGCCCGACCCGACCTTCGCAATCGACACCGGAGGACGGGTGATCGCGTGGAACAGGGCGATGGAGATGCTTTCAGGGGTAAAGGCGGACGAAATCCTCGGTAAAAGAGATTACGAATATTCATATCAACTATATGGCACGAGGCGGCCCATCCTTATCGACCTTGTTCTCAATCCCGGCCTGGAAAAAGAATACAGCTTCCCTCCGGTTATCTCCGATGGCAACCAGATATTTTCAGAACGATACTTTTCATCCTTAAGAGGGGAGAGGGGAGTTACAAGGTGGTTTACTGCATCCTCTCTCCTGGATATGGACGGTAAAATCACCGGTGCAATAGAGTCATTAAGGGAAGTGACCAGGGTAAAGAGAACAAAGAGACTTCTAAGAGTCCAGCGTGATCTCGGTGTCTCCCTCGGCAGAACTTCGACACTCAGTGGTGCAATTGACGCAGTTCTAAACTCGGCAATCTCCCTTGAAGAGGTGGATTCATGCGGGGTCTATATTGCACAGGGGGATTCGGGTTTAATGAAACTTGAGGCCTCTATCGGAGTTTCTGACGAATATAAAAAGCAGGTATCAGTCCTGAAACTGAGGGGTCCTGATTTGATGTCTAAAGCCGGGTCAGATGATTTTTTTATTGACGAGACTAACCTGGAAGGCTTTAATCCTGAATGGATGGAGAAAGAGGGCACCACCTGCTACCATGCAGCAAAGATCCTGTATGAAAAAGAGCCGCTGGGGCTTCTCGTCTGTTCATCCCATACTCTTGAAGAGATGTCCCCGGAGATGAAGACCTCTGTAGAGGCTCTCGCTGCACAGGCATCAGGCGCAATTTTTCGTATAAAGATGGACGAGGAGCGGAGACAAACCAGGGAAAACCTCGAAAGTTTCTTCGACGAGATCGAGGACTATCTCTACGTTACCGACTCCTCGGGGATCATTCTGATGGCGAACTCCTCCATCCAGAAATATACTGGTTACCGGGAGGATGAACTCATCGGAAAGCATCTCGCCATACTCCACCCTCCGGAATACAGGGAAGAGATCGAGATAGTCTTAAACGGGATCTTTGAAGGCAACCTTGAATCGAATTTCATCCCCATAATGGCAAAGACGGGAGAGACTGTTCCTGCCGAGACAAAAGTAACCCTTGGCATCTGGGGTGGGAAGAAGGCCTTATTCGGAGTTACAAGGAATATTTCCGAGCTTAAGAAGGCCCACGACAGGCTTCTCGATAGTGAAAGACGGATGAGATCGGTATTTGACCAGTCTTTTCAGCTTGCCGGAATTCTTGATAAAAAAGGGAGACTCCTTTATGTAAACAGAACCGCCCTGAAACATATCGGGGCTGATTTCGAGGATATAAAGGGACATTTTTTCTGGGAATCAGGCTGGTGGAGAGATGTTCCGGATATGCAGAATAAGATCAGGGATGCGGTAAGTATGGCTTCAGGAGGATTGACCGTGAAATCCGAGATCACGATCCCTGACAGAGACGGGTTTACTATGTATCTCGACTTTTCCCTAAGGCCGGTCAGGGACGAAAAGGGTGAGATCATATATCTTGTTCCCGAGGCAATCGACATTACCCGGAGAAAAAAGGCTGAGGCTGCACTTATCCAGGCAAATCATAAGCTTCTCCTTTTAAACAGCATTACAAGGCATGATATATTAAACAGGATAACGCCTGTTCTCGCTTACCTCGAGATGGCAAAGATGGAGGGGCGCCCCCCTAAGATGTTAGAAGTGGTGGAAAAACTGAAATCACAGGTACTGGATATTGAGAAGCTTATCAAATTTACCGGGCTTTATGATGAGCTTGGTGTCGCCGAACCTTCATGGCAGGATATCCGAAAATTAACCGGTTCTCTGCATGTTCCCCGTGATATTACCTTTAAGATCAATATCCCCGGGATCGAGGTCTATGCAGACCCTATGCTCGAAAAGGTGTTCTCAAACCTACTTGATAATTCAATTATGCATGGAAAAGAGGTTTCAGAGATTTCAATATCATGCAGCAAATCCAGGGAAGGTACATCGATCTTCTGGAAAGACAACGGCCAGGGAGTTCCCAAAGACAAAAAGGAGGGCTGGGGCTATTTCTTTCAAGAGAGATTTTATCCATTACAGACATAAGGATATCCGAATGCGGAAAAGAAGGAGAAGGTGCGGTCTTTGAGATTATTATTCCGCCGGGCGGCTGCAGATCTATAAAAAATAACGAAAAAGACCTGATAGAAAATATTTAATCTATAATAATCTGGTTTCTGCACCTTCGATATAATCCCAGGCCTGATCGAGCTCCGATATATCAAAGTACTTTTCTCCAAATACGAGGCCGTCGATCTTTATCAGGAGCTCTTCGGATTTAGTTTCGCCGACGATTGCCATCCTGTTAAAATTTTTTATATTCTTTAAAAGCCACATCATATCCTCGTACATTGCACGAACTGTCTTGTATTTCGTGGTTTTTATGACATATATCCAGCTTATTTTGCCGTATTTTTCTATTAGTTCGTCCAGCTGGGGAGTTATTTCAGTTATATCCTCCTCCGTTACCTCCCCTGAGGCCTCTATTCCAACAATATTACCATGGCTTCTCTCGAGCACCTTCAGCATCCATTTGTCCTCCGAATTTGATTTATGGTTCCATGAAATATAAATTCGTTTTGTAATTACGAAAATTTGGGATATGGGTGTCCTGCAGATGCCGTAACCTGAAGAAAACAGATTAAACAGGAAAGAACAATAACTCCTTATTCTGATTCCGCTTGTTGTTCTTGCAGTCGTTCTGATTCTCATTTCTGCAAGAAATGTGCTGCCGGTACGCCTGAAAATCTGGCAGATCATGTCCGCCGGAGCCCTGGCAGTGCTTCTTACGGGAGGAATATCCCCTTTGGCCGCCCTTGAATCAATCAATCCGGATGTGATGTTATTCCTGTTCGGAACCTTCGTCGTGGGGGAGGCGCTTTCAGACAGCGGTGTTCTTGTCAGGGCCTCAAACAGGATATTTAAGGATGTAAAAAACCCTTCCACGCTTGTTCTGCTTTTAATATTCTCCGCAGGTATCCTTTCGGCTCTCCTTATGAACGACACCGTCGCAATCATAGGGACGCCTTTCGTTCTTTCACTTGCATTCAGGACACGGCTTTCGCCTGAGATGCTCCTTATGGCACTTGCATTTTCGGTCACCACCGGGAGTGTCATGAGCCCGGTTGGGAACCCGCAGAACCTGCTGATTGCGGTTGAATCGGGGATACAGAACCCTTTCATGGTATTCACAGGGTATCTTGCACTGCCGACGATGATCTCCCCCCAACAAGGCGTGCGATCTCCATTGTTCCTAGGTCAAAAAGGTTATTTCCATCA
>CAZPHR010000026.1:2371-8669 GCA_964586475.1 uncultured Methanomicrobiaceae archaeon | reverse complement strand
GACGCTCTCCAGGGCGCAATCATGTTTGTCGGAATGACAATACTGCTTATACTCACATACACATATCTCGGCGGCGTATATGAGGCAAACTCGGCGCTGGATGCAATGTCCTCCATGGTGCCTCAGGCGCTTGCCGCAGGCGGAATGACGGGATGGACATCAATGCCTGAATTCCTCTCCCCCATATGGCTTACGATGATAACCACAATGGTTCTTGGTGTAGGTATTGGTGTTCTTGCCCAGCCCCAGCTTGCAGTCAGGTTCATGTCTGTAAAGGACAACCGCTCCATCCACAGGGCTGTAATGGTCGGCGGGCCTTTCGTTCTAATGATGACCGGAGTTGCATTTACAGTCGGGCCGCTGACAAACGTCTGGTTCATGCAGACTGAAGGTATGCTGGCAGTCGAGGCGGCAGGAGGGAACGTCGACAGTGTAATCCCTGCCTTCATCAATTCTTCAATGCCGGATTACTTCGTGATCATCTTCATGCTCGCCCTCCTTGCAGCGGCGATGTCCACCCTGAGTTCATTATTCCACACCATGGGAACAACGATAGGACATGACCTGAACGTGAGGGCAAAGGATTCAAAACCATCCATTCGGGCGATTCAGGCAGGAACTGTCGTTATGTGGTAAGCACCATCGTGGCATACCTGATGCCCGGAAACATAATAGCAAGAGCGACTGTTATGTTCATGGGACTTTGCGCCGCAGCATTCCTTCCTGCTTTCGCACATGCACTCTACTCAAAGAAACCCTCTGTCTTTGCCGCAAAGGCCAGCCTTCTTGCAGGAGCGATCGTGTGGTTCTTATGGACAGCCTTCGTGCATTCCGCTGAATCATCAGTACTCGGAATATCACAGGCAGTATTCGGGGTTCCGTCGGTACTCCCGATGCCCTGGGGAGTTGTAAACCCGATTGTAATCGCACTTCCGGTATCTGCGATAGTGCTCGGCGCTGCCCTTATGTACGAGAAATCCTTAGTGGATTCCCCGGAAGAGCAGGCAGAATCATCCTGAGATAATGATTCTCCCCTGATACTTTTTTTCACCGGTCTGCCATGCAGGCGCATTACTCGAACAATTTTTAAAATCATGGAGTAATAATTAGAGATGGAGAGTTCATGCATCACATCATCTCAATAAAAGAACTTGAAACTGAAGAGATAAACGCCCTGCTTGATAAAGCTGAAAAAATTAGTAAAGAGGGGTTCGTTCGCCGGACTCTCGAAGACAAACTCGTAGCACTCCTTTTTTTTGAACCTTCGACGCGGACAAGAATGTCTTTTTCCGCTGCACTCTCCCGCCTTGGGGGAGAGACCATAACAGTGGACAGTGTTGAGGGAAGTTCGATCTCAAAGGGAGAGACTCTTGCTGATACGATAAGAGTGGTAAGCAGCTACGTGGACGCAATTGTACTTCGCCACCCGAAGGAGGGCGCTGCAAGGCTTGCGTCAAACTTCTCTACGGTCCCGGTGATAAATGCGGGAGACGGAGCAGGACAGCACCCGTCCCAGACGCTCCTGGACCTCTATACCATACGGGAGAATATGCCGCTGGACAATATCGACGTCGGCCTTCTTGGGGACCTTCGCTACGGAAGGACGTCACATTCGCTCTCCTATGCTCTTTCGAACTATAACGTAAGGATACATACAATTGCACCAAAAGGTCTTGAGATGCCGGCGGCACTTAACGAAGAACTGATCGAACGGGGTATCGAACTGGTCCATCACGATAATCTGCAGGATGTAATCGATGAACTGGATGTTCTCTATGTAACAAGAATCCAGAGAGAAAGGTTCCCTGATTCGGCGAGCTACGCGAGAGTCGCACATTCATACAGGATTACCCCGGAGATTCTCAACAATGTCAGGGAGAACCTGATACTTATGCATCCCCTCCCGAGGGCAGGAGAGATTGACCCTGCTGTAGACAGCCTTCCTTATGCAAAATATTTCAGGCAGGCTGAAAACGGCGTCCCGGTGCGAATGGCGATGCTTGAAGAGGTGATACTTTGAACGTAAAGAAAGAGCCTGAAGGCGGACTGCTGATAAGCCCGATAAGAGACGGGACTGTAATCGATCATATCACCGGCGGGGAGGCGCTTGTGGTATTAAGGATTCTCGGAATAACCGGAACAACGGATGAATCACTCTCTGTCGCAACAAATGTAGAGAGCAGGATATCCGGCAGCAAGGACATTGTCAAGATCTCGAACCGGGAACTTTCAAAAGAGGAGGTCGACAGGATTGCCCTCCTTGCCCCCGAAGCCACCATAAATATCATACGTGACTACAGGGTATTTGAAAAGATGAAGGTCGAGATCCCGAAGTCCGTTACCGGTTTTGTCCGGTGCCCGAATCCCGGTTGCATCACGAACTCCAACGAACCGGTGGAAAGCAGTTTTGAGACAAAAAGAGGAAAGCTCCAGTGTATTTATTGTGATGCGATAATATCGGAAAATATTGCCGAGTATATTATCTGAACCCTGACTATTTTTTTATGACATTCCCATGCGAATCGATCTCACCCTTCCAGATCCTCGTGCTTGAGATCCACTTCCCGTCGTCGGCGAGGACACACGTAATCTGGTGAATATCAACCTTCCTCCTCCCCCTCTCACGTCGGATCTTATTGATCTCAACGGCTGTCGGGAAGGTTTCCTCGGAGACAACGATTGCATCAAACTCTGAATCGAGCGACGAGCCGAATCTGTCGCCGAGCGTCTCAATATTCCAGTCAGCCTCAAAACAGGACTCTTCAAGAAAATCTTCAAGCTCTTTTCTTCGCACCTCATAAGGCCTGATTGGGTGCGATTTCCGGTTCGCAAAGTCATCACCCGAAAGCCCGATTGTTACATGTCCTTCCTGTCCGGCGATGAAAAACGACCTCTCGAGGAGTTTTTTGTGACCATCATGAAGGGGATCGAAGGTCCCGCCCACCATTACTCTCATAGTCAGTTTAAGATTAAGCAGGACAGTTATTAGCACTTTTCCGTCCCGCATCAGGATAACAGTGGCAGATATATAAAATACAGAAATAAAAGAACTGATCATGTCACCTGCGGGTAAATTAAGGAAATTGGAAGATATTGTAATCCGCACACCCCGGCAGAAGGTCTACAATATCCTAAACCGGGGGATCAGCGGGTACAGGCCGGGTGAACACTTTAACACCCTGATGTTTCTCTTCATTACCGTAATCATCATCAATGTCATCATCCAGACCGTGCCAGGCATCCCGGAAAATATTGCCCTGTTCGGAAGACTTCTTGACAGCCTCGCCGTATGCGTATTTACAGCAGAATACATACTGAGGGTCTGGGTATGCATCGAGGATCCGGAATACCAGAGTAAAAAGACTGCCGACACTGCAGTATTCGGAAGGCTAAGGTATATGGCATCGGGAATGGCGATAATCGATCTGGTGGCGCTCTTCTGGTTTTATCTCCCGTTCTTCTTCCCGGAACAGGATGTATACGCAATGATTGGAATACTGAAATTCTTCACAATATTCAAGCTTGTCAGGTATTCCCCCTCGCTGCATGTCATCGCCAGGGTATTCAATGCAAAAAAACGCCAGCTTGCAATGATGCTCTATATCATCCTCTTCATGCTCATCGTAACATCAGCGATTATGTTCTTTATAGAGCACCAGGCCCAGCCCGAAAAATTCGCCTCGATACCCGACTCAATGTGGTGGGCGATAATCACGCTGACGACGGTCGGATACGGTGATGTCTACCCGATAACGCCGCTGGGAAAGTTCTTCGGCGGGCTTGCCGCCCTCTTCGGTATAGGGCTGATTGCACTTCCCACAGGTATTCTTGCATCCGCGTTCATGGAGGAGGTCTCCAATGATGAAGATGAAAATATTGTTGAAGGTTATATCAGGGAGGTGGAGGAAGAAATCCTCTGCAAATGCCCCGGATGTGGTCACGAGTTCAGCATATCCGGTAAAAAAGACAGGGATGAAAAAAGTGATTAGCCAGAAGATTTATCTCCACCATAAAATACTTTGAAGCATAGAGCCAATAATAAACCATTATGAGTAGCAATACTCGCAAAAATGATGCTCTTTTCATTGCTGAAAACGCCACCGTGATCGGGGACGTTTCCCTGGGGAAGGATACGGGAATCTGGTTCGGTGCGGTAGTCAGGGGCGACAATGAAAGAATAACAATAGGCGAAGGCTCGAATATACAGGACAACTGCGTAGTGCACGTCTCTGCCGGACATCCTGTAAACATCGGGGATTACGTATCCATAGGCCATGGTGCAATCGTCCACGGCTGCACGATAAAAGACCGGGTGCTCGTTGGGATGGGCTCTATTATCCTCAACGGGGCAGAGATAGGTGAAGATACGATAATCGGAGCAGGGGCCGTTGTTCCCGAGAATAAAATAATCCCGCCGGGATCGGTTGTTATGGGGATTCCGGGAAAGGTTGTCAAAGATATCTCTGAAGATCAGAAGGCCCATATCCTGAAGAATTCAAAGGTATATATCGAACTTGCAGGGAGATATGCAAATGAATGAGATTGCGGTAATTGGTGCCGGCCCGGCTGGAATTCAGGCTGCAATCGATGCGGCGAACAGGGGAATTAAGGTTCACCTCATCGAGAGAGAACCATCCATAGGTGGAAGAATGGCGCAGCTCGACAAGACTTTCCCGACAAACGACTGTTCAATGTGCATCCTCTCGCCGAAGATGGTCGAAGCGGAGAGGAACGAAAACATCATCATTCACACCCTCACCGAACCCGTCGGGCTCGAAGGAGATATGGGCGATTTTAAGCTCAAACTCCTTCGACACCCGCGATATGTCAACGCAGAACTATGCAACGGCTGTGGAGACTGCTATGAAGTCTGCCCGGTCGAAGTTTACAACAGATATGATGCAGGCCTCGGCGTCAGGAAAGCAATATACAAGCCGCACGCACAGGTTGTCCCAAACCTTGCCATCCGCGATCCTGAGCACTGCATCGACTGCGGGCTTTGCTACGATATCTGCGGCAGGGAGGCGGTTCTTCATGATGATGAAGACAGTGAAGAGGAGTTCACGATAAACGTTGCCGCAATAATCATCGCCACCGGATACGACACGTTCAACCCTGAAGGAAAGCCCGGCTTCATGTACCTGAGACACCCCGACGTAATCACGAGCCTCGAGTTCGAGCGGATGATCTGCGCAAGCGGGCCGACCGGCGGAAAACTCAGAAAACTCTCTGACGGAAACGCACCTGAGTCCATCGTATTTATCCAGTGTATAGGTTCAAGGGACCTGACAATCGACAGGTGTTACTGTTCATGCGTATGTTGCATGTATGCAATCAAAAACGCCATGCTGATCAAGGAGAAGAATCCTGATACGGATATAGTCATGCTTTACATGGATATCAGGGCATATGGCAAGGGATACGAGGAGTACTATGAAAGGGCGAAGAATCTCGGGATCAGGTTTATCCGGGGAAGACCGGGAGAGATACTCGAGACTTCCGAAAAGGGGCTTGAGATTCCTGTGGAAGACACTGAGACCGGAGATTTCCTCAGGCTTGAACCCGACCTTGTGATCCTCTCGGTCGGCATGCAGCCTTCGAAGGGTGCAGACAGGATCGCCGAAATCTTCGGGATCAAAGAGGAAGAATCAGGATTTTTCAGTTCACCTGAGATGAAGCTTAACCCGGTAGGAACCATAAGACCCGGGATCTACGTGGCAGGGGCCGCATCGGCACCGAAGGACATCCCGGACAGCGTAACCCAGGGAGAGGCAGCCGCAATGAAGGCCTTTCTCGACACTATTAGGGCAGGGGCCTGAACGGACCGGATAAAATGGACGAAAAAACAGTATACTGGAATCATGATACGGATTCCATAATTTTAATCGAACAGACCGCACTCCCCGCAGATTACAGGACCGTAGACTGCAAAAGCATTGAGAGACTTGCAGAAGCAATCCGCAGGCTCGAGGTCAGGGGGGCTCCGGCACTTGGTGTTGCGGGAGCTTTCGGGGTGGCACTCTCAGCATCCCTGCACGACGACTCTAATATGGATTCTTTCCTGAGGCTCGTCCGGGAGGACGCAGACTACCTTAATTCCACAAGGCCGACTGCTGTAAATCTTTCCTGGGGGATAAACAGGGTATACGAATCGATAAAGGATTCCTCATCTCCAAAAGAAGCCGCAGAAACGGCCCTTAATGAAGCAGAATCAATCGCGGCAGAGGACGAGATGATGTGCAGGAAGATCGGGGAGACCGGTGCAAAGTATCTTCCTGACGAATGCACCGTACTTACG
>CAZPHR010000026.1:272-2361 GCA_964586475.1 uncultured Methanomicrobiaceae archaeon | reverse complement strand
ATCAGATCCGCTGTCGAAGCGGGAAAGAACATTTCAGTCATCTCCTGTGAGACCAGGCCCTTAAACCAGGGATCGAGACTTACAGCATGGGAGCTTTCAAGGGATAATATTCCTGTCAAAACAATAACCGACTCAGGTGCCGCCTTTCTAATGAAAAGGGGAGAGATAGACGCTGTGGTCGTCGGCGCTGACAGGATAACACATGACGCGGTCTTCAACAAGATCGGGACCTACATGCATGCAGTCTGCGCAAAACACCACGATATACCCTTCTACGTCGCCGCCCCGACATCGACATTCGATTCGAAACTGTCTGAGAAGGATGTTGTAGTGGAAGAGAGAGACAGAAGCGAGCTTGCAAAATGCGGGAACAGGCTTCTTATGCCCGATTCGGTGGACGCACTGAATTATGCCTTCGATTCGACACCGGTGGAGCTTGTAACTGCAATATTTACTGAAAAGGGAGCAATCAGAGCACCCTATTCAGTAGACGATATCTTGCAGCTAAAGGTTAGTATATAAATTTTGATTACATACAGGTGAATGAATGTTGCCGGGAACACCCTTGTGGGAACAGGTTATGATCGTAATAGGAGAGCTTGCGATCGTCTTTATAATCGGAATGTTCCTGTTCTCCCTTTTCGTAGTAGCCGTTGCATTCTACTCGATCAAACGCGGCAGGTTCTATTTTCCAAGAATTGTTCAGGCAGGTCTTGTAATATCCGAGGGATTTGTAAAGGCCATCTGCAAATTCTTTAACCTTGATGACAGGGAGCTTACGGCATTCTTTATCAGCCTCCACAATGCAATGACGAAGAGCTCCTTTGCTGCAGTCCCTGTAAATAAAAGGGCTATCTTCGTACCACAGTGCCTGAGAAATTCCGGATGTCCTGCAAACCTGACACCGGAGGGTCTTGTATGCAGGCGATGCGGGAGATGCGAGATAGGCGCACATATAGATGAACTGGAAGAGATGGGCTACATGGTCTGGATTGCCCCGGGTTCAACACTGATAAAGAGAATGGTGCAAAAGTACAAACCTGAAGCCGTAATTGGAGTGGGATGTCTTGTCGAGGTTAAGGAGGGCCTTGAGATGCTCGATAAAGCGGGTCTGGTCGGAATGGGCGTTATAACTTTAAAAGACGGATGTGTTGAGACTATAATGAACTGGAACGACCTTCTGGAAGTTGCCCGGGAAGGTCTTCCCCAGGCGGATTAGGATCCTGGTTTGGATCTCTCAGGACTTTCACCTGCCTTCCAAAGAGTTTTCCTGATTTAACCTTTCCATATACATATATTGTTCCCTCGCTCTTCACATCCCCGGTCTCGACTCCCGGACGAAGAATGACATCTCCGGCTGCCTCAATATTCTCAATTTTTGCAGAATCGCATATTGTGACATCCCCTGAAGCCTTAAGAGGCCCTTTAATTATTGTATTCGGACCGATAACTGCATTATTGCACCTGACCCGTAATCTCACAGATGAATTCGGACCGAGTTCAAGATTACCCTCCACATCAAGAACGCCCCAGAAATGGGTAAGGGGAGGAACAAGAAAGTCCCCGTTTATCTTTACATTGCCTTCAAAATACGACCCGGCGGGAGCTATAAATGTATTGCCGTCCCTGAAAATTTTCATTGATCAAGAAATGATTTCCCTTTACTTATTTAATTTATCCTAAAAACACTGCAGAGCCGATGAAGACCACGAGTGAAATAAACATTCCATACTTAAGAAGCGAGGTTGCTTTTGACCTTCTGAGCACTGCAGGATCATCCGTGTGAAGGCCTTTTAACGCAGCCGCAATTATGACAAGATCTGCAATTATAATCAGTGAAAGGTATACAGGCCCCCACCAGCGGAAGACCGGCAGAAGGGTGATAATTACTGCCGCAAGACATAAAATCAATCCGATAACAGCCGTTTTTTTCACACCGATGAGCATTGGCAGCGTCTTCGCCCCACCCTCACGGTCGCCTTCGATATCCTCTGCATCCTTGAGAAGTTCGCGTGCGAAAATCGCCAGAAATACTATTATTGCGACATAGATGTTCTGCCAAAGACCGGACCACCCGTAGACTGCTCCT
>CAZPHR010000026.1:0-262 GCA_964586475.1 uncultured Methanomicrobiaceae archaeon | reverse complement strand
GCCGTCAGGTAGGATACCGCGACATTGCCTGAAAGGGGTAGCCCTTTCAGTTTCATTGCATACAGAACAAGGAGCGCAGAATTTAATACCGCAATTGCCATACACAGGACATTTGTAAATATACAGGCCACAAGTCCGGTAAGAAACAGGATCATGCTGAACAAAAGCGCAGCATTCGGGGAGATCTTTCCCAACGGTATCGGGCGATCTGGCCTGTTGACTGCATCAATATCACGGTCAAAATAATCGTTGATGACGTTTC
>CAZPHR010000025.1:0-8971 GCA_964586475.1 uncultured Methanomicrobiaceae archaeon | reverse complement strand
ATCCCTGCAGCTGACTTTGCGATTGTCGCCCTCGCCATCATTGGCTCTCTAATGAATACATTCATAAAACCGGTAGTCTATGCGGAAGTTGGTTTTGAAAAAAGAGAGGACGGTAAGATCGACGACCCGCTGGAGAGGGTAGGATTCTTCGGAAGGCCGGAGACGATCATTGTCCTCGTTCTTGGCGGCCTGACAGGATTTATTGCGATTGCAGTAATTATTGTTGCACTCTGCACAAATCTTTCGGCACTTCAGAGGATTATTTACCTTTACCGGAACCTGTAATTTTTTTTATTTTTCCAGTATAAAGCGAGACGATTCCCTCTGCAAATTCTCCCAGGGCCGGATTGATCTTAAAAAGTGCCAGGGCAAGAACCACAAGAAAAATTAGTGCCCCCACCTCGGCCATTACATTATGCGCCCAGTAGAAACTCTCATAGCCGTACTCACCGTTTGACGCAATTTCAGGGAATAGCTGAAACCACTGTCCGGTATATGCCATAATTACAAATGCGTTTCTAAGAAGGTTAAGGAAATAAATGGTCGGGACTATGAGAAGAACTGCTGTCAGTCTCTGCCTGAGATCCCCGGGTGCGCAGCAGGCAAGTCCGAGCATAATGGCAATACTCTGTATCCCGGTACAGGCCATGATTATCTCTACACGAAATCCGTTATTCGCGATCATGTTCCATTCAGTCCGGGTAGCATTAAAACCGAATAGATCAGCCAGTCACCGATCGGCGGATAAAAACCAAACGGAATATAGATTAAGAATGCTATTGCCGCCCCCCTGCTGAGATTCAGGGTAAGCTGGTTTCCTTTTATTATTTCCGGTACAGTTATCGCAAGAAACGGAATTCCAAGAATCCCCAAAAGAGGATACATGAAATTGTTTTCAACTATGATATAATGGGGAAAATCCACGACAATTGAAAGTACAACCGATATCCACCCGCCTGCAGCACAGTACAGGCTGTATGGCGGCTTAATCAGAAGGAATGCAATAAAAAAAACAGCCGCAGAATATATGAGAAGGGGTTCCATTTCATATAAATTGGAGGCAAAGCCATTTATTACTTCCAATACAGCCTTTCGTTTTTGCGATCACCTTTGACATAATCAATAAGAATTAATGAATTGGAAGCAGATAATATAGCAGATGATGTTCTGTCCTGAATGCCACAGTCTAATGAAATCCTTCAATGGGAAACTTAAATGTACAAAATGCGGATTTGAGAAGGAGATCGAAGACAGGTCCAAAATGACAAAAGTCAAATCGATGAAAGAAAAAGAGATTGTCATCGTGGAAAACGCCGATGAGATTGCCACTCTGCCGACAATAAAAACCAGATGCCCGGAGTGCGGGAATGACACTGCATACTGGTGGCTCAGGCAGCTCAGGTCTGCTGATGAATCAGAAGTCAGGTTCTTCAAATGCGTTAAGTGCAAATACACCTGGCGTGAATATGACTGAAAAATCTCTTTCTTCGATCTAATTTTATCTTTTATCCAAATCAGCTGAACAATTACTGTTTAATCATTCATTACATGTTTACCTGCAACTATACCTCCCATGACCCTGAATGCGGTTTCTGGTTCATCGAATGAGGGTATTCCGGCACCTGTCAGCAGGTCACGCCCGCGCTTCAGCTCCTCACCACCAACGAGAACAGGAACAACCCTTTTATCTGTATCTTTTGTCATTCTGATTACTTCATCAGCAAATTTCTCAAACGGGATATTGTTGCTGGGGATAGTAATTAATACACATATATCCCAGAATTCGTCATATTTACATAGAAGATCAAAGGCTCCGGTAAACCTTTCAATTCCGGCATCACCAACAATATCAACAGGATTTCTCCGGCTCCAGTAAGATGGGAGAAATCCGTCAAATTCTTCTTTTACTTCCGGAGGCAGATCGACGATATTCAGCCCGTATTTCTCTGCATAATCTGATGACAGAACCGCAAAACCCCCGGCATTGGTTACAACGACAACACGGCTGCCTTTAGGATATCTCTTCCTGTGTGCAAGAAATTCGGCAGAATAAAAAGCATCCTCAATATTCGAAGCAAAGATCGCCCCGCATTCCCTAAATGCCTCAAGGTAGATCTCATGGCTTCCTGCAAGAGACCCAGTATGTGATACCGCTGCAATATGTCCTTTCTCGGATGACCCGGATTTAATCACCACAACCGGTTTTAGAGGAGATATTTCGGAAACTAGCTGCATAAATCTCCGGCCGTCACCTACATCCTCGACATACATAATAATTGCACGGGTGTTCTCATCTGAACCCGCCCAGATCAGATAATCGACAAATTTCAGATCGCACTGGTTTCCCACAGATGCCACCAGAGAAAATCCAAGACCATATGATATGCTCCAGTCAATAACCGCATTTAACAGCGCTCCGCTCTGTGAAATAAATGCAATATTCCCGGGCATGGGCGTCATAGGGAGAAATGTTGTATCATAACCTTCGTACGGATTTATAAGACCAAGGCAGTTCGGACCAGTGATCCTCATCCCGTATTTTTTCCCTGATCCGGCGACAATCTCTTCAAGTTTTGCACCCGCCTCTCCGGTCTCTTTAAACCCGGCTGATATTATTACTGCCAGGCGGACACCTTTCTTTCCGCATTCTTCCACAATTCCGGGTACAATAGCGGCAGGCACCGCTATAACCGCCATATCCACATCTCCCGGTATGGAAGAGACGGACGGATATGTCTTCATTCCCCAGACCTCTTCATCTGAAGGATTAACAGGATAGAAGACCCCTCCAAATTCTGCCAGCTTGAGGGTTATTGTGCTCCCGATTTTTCCGGGCTTATCCGAAGCCCCTACAAGTGCAATTGAAGAAGGGCTGAATATGCCGGTATCGGGAACTGTATACTCTTCCGGGCCGCTGAATGAATTACTATCATCGAATATGAATGCAGTATCTATGGCACATGCCCCATTTTCATAAAGTCTTAGGGGATTAATATCGAACTCGGAAAGGCCGGGGGTTTCTTCAAACATTGTAGCTGCCTTTATCAAAATTCCAACCATCGCTCCCTCATCCTTTGGTTTTGAACCCCTGTATCCCTCTATCAGCATCCGGGCCCTTATGCCATGGATCATATTTTTTGCCTTTTCAGGCGTGATCGGCAGTATTCCAAATGAAACGTCCCTGTATATGCTGACGTTTGTTCCACCTATTCCAAATGTCAGGACTTTTCCAAAGGCATGATCTGTCTTGCCACCGACAATTATCTCAAGGCCGGGATGGGCCGCCTCTTCAACAATTACACCCTCTATCAATGCACCGGGAACTGCGGACAGAGAATTTTGGATTATTCGCAAATACGCCTCCCTTGCCTCCTCTGCCGAGTTTATATCAAGCACAACTCCCCCTGCATCGCTTTTATGAATAATATCTGAAGAAATTACTTTCATAACTACAGGAAAGTTCAGTTTTTCAGCAATCCGCCCGGCATCTTCCTCAGACTTGGCAAGACCATATGAAGGATGAGGAATGCCATATTTTTCCAGAAGCTGATACCCTTCAGCACCAAGGACCACTTTTTTCTTCATAAAAACATCCTGCCGGATTCAGACAATCGATAACTTTCCGGCATATAATATTACCCTTAATGAAACGGGATTCACAGGGGAGTAGTTTATCACCCAACTATTTATATAGTTTATAAATAATTTTATAAACATGAAGGTGAATCCGGAAGAATCACTGAAGATCGAGAATATCGTTGCATCAGCCAAGGTAGCAAAAGAACTCGACCTCCAGATGATAAACGAGAAGATCAAGGATGCAGAGTATAATAAAAAGAGATTCCCGGGAGATGTTCTAAGGATGCAGAAGACAAAGATAGCCGCACTGGTCTTTGGATCAGGCAAGGTGGTCCTTACCGGAGCAAAGAGTATTGACAGTCTTTCAAAGGGCCTGGATATACTTGGAGATAAATTAAGGGAACTTAAACTTGATATTCCTAAAAAACTAGAGTATAAGGTCCAGAATATTGTCACATCAGCAGATCTTGGAACCCCCATCAATCTCAATAAGATAGCAGTAGGATTCAATCTCGAAAGGATTGAGTACGAACCAGAACAGTTCCCCGGACTTGTATACAGGCTTGAGGAGCCGAAAGTCGTTGTCCTTCTGTTTGGATCTGGCAAACTTATCATCACTGGCGGTAAGCAGCCGGAAGATGCCAGAAAGGCTGTACAGAAGATATTATCAGACCTTTCAAATCTGGGTCTTATCTAAACTATAAATAATATATATCCCTATCTTTTTTGATAAATCAATAAATAGACCATTATCATTCTAATGTAAATACCAGGGTCAAGATAAAAATGTATTTATAACAAACTGGCGAAATAGAATGTATAGACTGGTGTAGTTATGAAACTCGAAAAAGTTTTGACATTCACGGAAAAAGAAGAGGAGATGGCCGACCTTCTCTCTGACGTGGGTCTCAAAAAAAATGTTGCCAAAGTACTTGTATATCTTGCAAATACTGAAGAAGCAACTTCAAGGGAGATCGAAAGGGGCACCGATCTCCGCCAGCCCGAAGTAAGCATTGCAATGCGAACTCTCAGTGAGAAAGAATGGATCTCGAACAGGGAAAGCAAGGCAGAGAGCAAAGGCAGGCCGGTAAAAATATACAATCTTTCAAAGCCGATGACAGAAATAATCGACACTCTTGAAAAGGAGAAGAAAGAAGAGATAGATAACCAGCTTCAGATCATAAAAAAGCTAAGAAAAATTGTTTAATTAAAATATATTCACCCCATTTTCATTTCCGATAACAACTTTTGTCCTCCCTGTAAATTCAGTAAACAGCCCACAGCTAAGTACACCGGGCAGATTGTTAATCACTGACTGCAACTGCCCAGGCTCCGTTATGACACCGAAATCGCAGTCAACTTCGAAATTTCCGCAGTCTGTAATAACAGGACCGTCCTTTTTTACACCCTCACGGATTGTCGGGATGCCGCCAATTTTCCGGATACGCCTTTCAAAAAGGCCTAAAGCGAAGGGAATAACCTCAACGGGTACCGGACCGTGAAGATTGTCACACATCTTGGATTCATCGGCGACGACGATGAAAAGTTCCGATGCATCTGCAACACATCTCTCCAGGGTCTGGGCTGCACCTCTTCCCTTTATCAGCCTGAGAGAAGAGTCGATCTTATCGGCACCGTCGATTGCGATATCAAGTTCAGGGAAGTCATCCAGGGTTGAAAGCGGGATACCATACTCCCTTGCCCTCATAGTCGCCTGAAAAGAGGTGGGGATTCCGGTAATATCAAGCTCCCCGGAAGAGATCCTTTCAGAAAGACGCTCCATCGCAAAAAAAACAGTCGAGCCTGTACCAAGCCCGACTGCCATTCCGTCCTGTACCAGATCTGCAGCAAAATAGCCGGCATTCTTTTTTGAGATGTCAATATCCGGAGTCATTTATCTAACCTGATCAGTAGTTACGCACATACAAAAAAGAGCTTTCTGTTTATGGCGGCATCTGCCACATAATAAATTTAGAGCAGGCATTAAATGAAGTTTCAATAAAAGAAAAGCGGGATTTAGTGGATAAGATATACTATTGAAACAGAGGCGCTTACATCCACATCGCCGGGCTGAACCGCTGTAGGAACTGCTGAACCTGCTGCATCGGCGGTTTTGTACATTGCATACTCATTGTAGCCTGAGTCATAGCTCATTGGAGTATAGCTCGCACCGACATTGACAGATTTAACTCCTGCAACTGTTACGCCAAGTGCGGAAGCAACGGCATTCGCGTCGGAAGATGCCTGTGCTACTGCCGCATCAAGGGCCTGTGAACGAAGCTGGTTCGACTTCTCATCACTGAGAGTGAATGAGATGTAATTTATGCTGTTGGCACCAGCCGAAACAGCGGTGTCGATGATCTCGCCTGCCATATCAACCTTGGATGAGGTCACCTTAATGGTGTTCGTAACCCTGTAAATCTTCTTCTTGGACCCGAATACAGAATCGTCGCCCGAGGTGTACGAATAGATATTATAACCGGTTGTCTCAATCTCATCATCTGTCAGGCCGATTGCCTTCAGTGAATTTACAACCGCATTCATCTTCTCTGCATTCTGCTGCTGTGCCTGATAAGCATCGGTGTTCTCAGTTTCGACAGCAATCGAAATTATGACCGTATCGGGTGCCGATGTCACTTTGCCTGTACCGGAGACGGAAATCGTCCTATCATCCGATGAATCGGCTGCTGAAGCGGTACCCGCAATTGCAGCGATCAGGACGAGCATTACCGAAACCAGAATCATTTTTTTAATACTCATAGACTATCAGGAGAATATTGCCCTGTATTTTATTAATCCTATTCATGACTTCGAAAAAAGCTGAAGTTACCATTTTCATAAAATAAATAAAGAGAGGAGGAGGGGGATTTCCACTCCCTATAACCCTCCCCCTCATCGCGATATGTCGCAGGAAAAGGTGGACCGGCATCCTTTCCTGCTCTTCCCTTTCTCCCGGCCGAAGGCCGGTATCACAATAGCGCAAAGCCCTGAGGTCAGGGCGGGTTCGCGAAGCGAACTTGCGCAGGGGTTGCCTACCGAAAGGCTACCACCCTTTTGAAACCCGGCGGATTAACACCTAATATTTTGTCAAACCCTTTACTCAAGAATCATCGTTCCGACGACACGGAGCTTTCCTGCATCGAGATGATGAATTATCGCCTTATCGCCGGGGAAGTAAGCGATCTCCTTTTCAAGACTTATTACAACTTCGGGATTCTTTGGATCGGCGTTGTCGGTCACGGTATCGATCCTCCCCGAAACATAACTCATCCAGTGCCCCAGATGCACCACCATCAGATCTTTTAACGGGGTATTCCAGTATTTTACGACAGATACTTTACCCTTAAACGAATTTTTCATCTTTATTGACTCGTCTGTGGTCATTACCTGACCCCTGTCAATCTCGTCGGCCGTTATATTCTTAAGTGCAAGCCCGACACGGTCGCCCTCGGTTGCATCGGAACAGTCGTCGTCATGTCTCTGGATAGATCTTATCTGGGCCTTCTTCCCACCAGGGCGACCATTCACCGAATCATGGGTCCTGATCGACCCTTTATCGACACCGCCGAGAATCACAGTCCCTATGCCCTTAACATTGAAATGATGATCAACCATAACCGTGCCTGGAATATCGGAGACCTCTCTGTGGACAGCTGCCGCATCTGCCAGCAGTGCCTCCCGGAGTATAATAGAATCTTCCTCCATGAAGGTATAATTCTCCACAACAGTTCCCTTAATCAGGGGGTCGACCTGTGACCGGTCAATATAATTTCTTAGGATTACATAACCGCTTTTAATTCCCGCACAGTCGAGCATGACCACACATTCACCAAATTCCGGGGTTATTCCATCCACCACAAGGATTGCAGATTGTGACATTGCCACAGAATAATAAAGCGGCGCAACTCTCTCGGGGTACCTGGAGGGTTCAATAATCGTGACAGTATCTTCACCCTTTTTCAGATTATAAAAAGTAATATCAGACTCGGTTCCGGCCTTACCCACGGTTTTCGCATAGCCGTGAGGTCCAAGAACAACAACATTGAGATTAGGCATACTGCCAATAATTTAGCTGTATAGGGTAAAGATGGTTTTTATTCATAGAGGTGTTCACTGTTCATTCTCAAAAATAATGAATTTGCAGTGCTTCAGCAGGAATTTCCGGATCTTTTCCGATTCAAGACAGTTCCGGTCAAGACGGTCGACGATATCGTCCATTATCTCCGCCTGCCGGATAATATCCTCTGAACCTTCAAATTCTCCAAGGGAAGCAAGCCCAACGATAATCGATAGAGGATTTCTGACAGCATCATTGAGTATTGAAAGCTGTTCGATATTGCTTTCAATCTGAACAAGTGCTTCCTTCTCCTTTCTTCGCATCTCTTTTTCAAAGCTGATGTCCCTTATCAGCGAGAGGACAACCCTCTTTCCCTTATATTGAAACAGATGGGAACTTACAATAACCGGAATCCGGGACCCGTATTTGCGAACCATGTCCGTTTCAAACCTGACAAAACCCTTCTCCTTAAGAGTTTCAAGTAGTTTTAAGGCCCTTTCCTCCGGAATGTTTTTTGAGAACAGATCATCACTTAGATTATAGAGTTCTTCCCTTTTGAATCCTGAAATCTTTTCTGCCGCCAGGTTTGCCTCAAGGATCTTTCCGAAGATACTGTTCTCGGGGACTTCATAAAGTAAAGCTGCATCAATAAGGTTATCATAGAGCATCCTGAACTTCTCTTCAGATTCTGCAATCTCCTTTTCAGCCTTTAGACTCTCCGTTACATCCCTGATTATCAGTATAACCGCATCATTGTTTCTTTCGCCTGGAAGAAGGGGGGAGGATTTTACATTAAAATACTTTACTTCACCATTTTTACGGGAAATGTACCGGTCTTCGAATTCTTTTTCCCCTCCATGACTGTTTATGAAATCATAGAACCCAGGATGAAGATCCTTTAAAAAGACACTTCTAGCCTTTGGCTTTTCAATTTCAAAGAACCACAGGGCTGCAGGGTTCATCTCAACGATCATCCGGTTGCTGTCAAGAACCATAACCCCGTCATTCATATTCTCGACAACAGAGTCCCTTGCAATCGGCAGGATCTTCAATAATGGCATTCTGAAGAGAGCCACGTAAATGGTCAGGCCTGTAAGTGCATAAAAATAGGGAGTCATATCAAAAAAGATATCAGGAAGAATTGAAATTATGTAAAGCAGATTTCCCAGCCATGGAAGCATACCCCCGACTATGACCAGGGCAATCTGGGACCTGTAGACCCTGGGAGAATCCAGGTATATCACAAAAAGATAGGCCATTCCTGAAAAAAGCAGCGTATAGCTGTACAGGGTATGAATATAATACCAGAACCCGTACTGTCCTGAAACAAGAGAT